>JADGOK010000293.1 GCA_017882985.1 Acidimicrobiales bacterium | reverse complement strand
CGAGGGATCGTCAATCACCCAGGTGCAAGTGGCGCTGGGCGACTCGACCCGTCGATTTGTCGTCGCGAACTCCGACGGCGTCTTCGCAGCCGACCACCAGGTGCGCACCCGATTCAACATTTCGTGCGTGGCGACGGGTGATACCGGCATGCAAACGGGCTACCGGCCCATTGCCGGCACGCGGGGGTTCGAGATTTTGACGCCCGACGCCGTCGGCGAAGCCGCGCGCGGTGCTGCGCGCCAGGCGATCACCAAGCTCGGTGCGCGACCGGCCCCTTCGGGCGATCTGCCGGTCGTACTTGCGGGTGGATCGGGCGGCATTTTGTTCCACGAGGCGTGCGGCCACGGTCTCGAAGCCGACGCCGTCATGAAGCAGGCGTCCGTCTACGCCGGGAAGGTTGGCCAACAGGTCGCGAGTCCCCTCGTGACGCTTGTCGATGACGGTACGGTCGTCGGTGAATGGGGCTACTTGGCCGTCGACGACGAAGGCCGACCCGGCGCGCGCAACGTACTCATCGAGAACGGAATGTTGACCGACTACATGTGGGACCTGCTGCGGGCGCGCAAAGAGGGTCGTGGATCATCGGGTAACGGTCGTCGACAGAGTTACCAGCACCTGCCGATGGTGCGCATGACCAACACCTACCTGCTCGCGGGCGACGCCGACGCCGACGAGATCGTCGCCCAGACGCCCTACGGCGTGTACGTCGCCCAGCTCGGTGGCGGACAGGTCAACACCGCCACCGGTGATTTCGTCTTCGGCATGACTGCCGCGTTTCTCATCGAAGACGGAAAGATCACCGCGCCGCTGCGCGACTGCAACCTGATCGGCAATGGCCCCGAGGTACTCCAGCGCGTCGACGCCGTGGCGACGGACTTCTCAATGATGCCTGGTACCTGCGGCAAGGACGGCCAGCAGGTTCCCGTCGGCACCGGACAGGCGACGATGCGTCTCAGCAGCGTCACCATTGGGGGGACGGCGTCGTGAGCGAGCTGCTCGAGCGCGCCCAGCGACTGCTCGACGCCGCGAAAGGATCTGAGGAGATCGAGATCTATCTCTCGAGCGGGATCGACACCGAAGTCCAGGCGTACCAAGGTGCGATCGAGAAGTTGTCGAGCGCCTCGTCGAGCGGCATCGGAATCCGTGTCATGGTGGACGGCCCGGCGGGCGCGCGCGTCGGGACCGCCTGGGCCGGTTCGCTGGACGAGTCGGCGATTGATGACACGTTGCGCGAGGCCCGCGACAACGCTCGATTCGCGACGGAGGACGAATTCGTCACCTTCGCGAGCCCCGACGGCGTCGCGGCGGCGTCCCTACAGCTCAGCGACGCGTCGGTGCTGACGACGCCGTTGGAAGAGAAGATCGCGATGGCGATTGAACTGGAACGAATGGTGCGCGACGGTGACGCGCGGATCCGCCAAGTCGATTCGGCCAATTATTCGGACTACGTCGCCGAAGCGGCCATCGTCTCGAGCAAGGGGATCAGTGCGTCGTACGCCCGGTCCGGTGCCTACCTTTCGGTCGAGGCGATCGCGACCGACGGAAAGAGCGATCAGACCGGGTGGGGACTCTCGGCCGCACGGGCGCCCCGTGAGCTCAACATCGACGAAGCGGCCAATGACGCGATCTCACGCGCGACGCGCATGCTCGGGGCGGTCAAGCCCGCGTCGATGAGGTGCACTGCGGTCTTTGATCCCAGAACGGCGGCGACGCTGCTCGCCATCATCGGCAGCGCGCTCAGCGGGGAAGCCGTGGTCTACGGACGCTCGTTCTTCGCGAACCGGGTGGGCGAAGAGGTCGCGTCACCCCTGTGGACGCTGGTCGACGATCCGACCGACGCCCGCCATTTCGCCGCGAGCGCCTACGACGGCGAAGGTCTGGCCTGTCGTCGCAACGTGCTCATCGAGAGCGGACAATTGAAGGGCTTCGTCTACGACACGGTGTCGGCCCGTCGCGCCGGTACGACCTCAACGGGCAGCGCCGTTCGCGGCGGCATCGGCGGCTCGCCTTCGGCGGGATGCCGGGCGTTGCAGTTGCTCCCGGGCGACATCGACCAGGCCGAACTGCTCAGGCGCGTCGGCGACGGTATCTACGTCGAGTCCGTGACTGGCGTGCACTCGGGCGTCAATCCGATATCGGGTGACTTCTCGGTCGGCATTACGGGTCTCATGATTCGCGGTGGTGAGCTGGCCGAACCGGTCCGCGAGATCACCGTCGCGTCGACCCTGCAGCGGATGCTCCTCGACGTTCGTTACGTCGGCAGTGACGTGGAGTGGCTGCCCGGCAGTGCCGCGGGTCAATCGCTCGCGATCGACGGCATCGCGGTGTCGGGCTCTTAGGTCTTTGCCTTCGTCGCGGCACTCGAACCCGACGCGGATTTGGAACTCGAGTCAGAACTCGACGACGGCGTGGCGGCCGTGCTCGACGAAGTCGTTGCCTCCGATCCGGATTTGGAGCTCGGTTCGGTTCCCGACGAGGAACTTGCCTCGGAATTCGGAGCAGTGGACGTCGAATTGGGAGCGG
>JADGOK010000292.1 GCA_017882985.1 Acidimicrobiales bacterium | reverse complement strand
TGCACACGCCCGTCGAGGTCTGCTCCGACTCGCTCAACTGGGAGTGTGTCGTCGAAGCCGGGTGGATCGCCAGGCTCTTGGCGTCGCCAACGTTCGCGAGGTGACTGAAGAGTTCGAGACCTTCGATGAAGCGCTTGCCGGCCTCAACGCCACCATTGATGCCAAAGGAGAGAATCGATCCCCCACCCTTGGGCAAGTAGCGCAGCTGTCGCTCGTGCCAGGGGCTCGAGACCAGTCCGGGATAGTTGACCCAACTCACGTCCTCGCGTGCTTCGAGCCACTGAGCAACCGCGCTGGCGTTGGCGACGTGACGCTCCATCCGCAGACTCAGCGTCTCCAGGCCCTGAATGAACAGGAACGAGTTGAGGGGCGCGATCGCCGCGCCGATGTCGCGCAGGTACTGCAGGCGGGCTTTGAGGACGAATCGGGCCGCGAAGAGTGGCGCCGGGAGTTGACCGAACACGAGGCCGTGGTAACTCGGGTCGGGCTCGGTGAAGTTCGGGAACCGCCCACTTGCTTCGTAGTCGAACGTGCCACCATCAACGATGACACCGCCAACGGACGTGCCGTGACCGCCGATGAACTTGGTCGCCGAGTGCACCACGATGTCCGCGCCGTGCTCGAGCGGACGGGTGAGGTACGGCGACGCGAGGGTGTTATCGACGACGAGTGGGATCTTGTGGTCGTGGGCGACTTTAGAAACGCCCTCGAAGTCGAGCACGTCACCCTTGGGATTACCCAAGGTTTCGGCGTAGAAGGCCTTCGTAGTGGGACGCACGGCGGCGGCCCAGGCGCTCAAGTCGTCGGGATCGTCCACGAACGTCGTCTCGATGCCCAACTTCGGCAACGTGTAGTGAAAGAGGTTGTAGGTCCCACCGTAGAGCGACGCCGACGAGACAATGTGGCCACCGCTCTCGGCCAGATTCAAAAGGGCAATGGTCTCGGCCGCCTGACCCGACGAGACGGCCAACGCCGCCACACCACCCTCGAGCGAAGCCATCCGCTCCTCAAAGACATTCTGAGTGGGGTTCATGATGCGCGTGTAGATATTGCCGAGTTCCGAAAGGCCAAAGAGAGCCGCGGCGTGATCGGTGTCGCGAAAGACATAACTCGTTGTCTGGTAGATCGGCACGGCACGCGCACCCGTGGTCGGATCGGCCTGGGTCCCGGCGTGAATTTGACGTGTTTCGAATCCCCAATCAGTCACTTCAGTCTCCTCATTGTTCGTCGTGGTGGCACTCTCGGCCACCTTGGAATTTCCTCGCTCGGAGTATATGACTAATACGATGGAAATAGTCAAGAATCCCGTCGTGACCTCTCTCTGAGCATAGGTAGAGCAACCAAGGGGCGTGACGTTGCCCGCTCGACCGTTAATCGGCGCGATCGTGAGCAACGCCGCCTGGCACGGGGGACGAAGTCAAAGGACCACGTTCGTTCGTAGGAGTAGGACTCGTATCTCATTGGTTCCTTTCGCGACCCGACGACAAATGCGCGTCGTTCCCCGGTCCGAACCGCACGAACGATCAATGAACTCGCGGTCAACTGACCGAATGGATGTGTCCGGTCAGTTGAGGGGCCGAACCCGGTTTCGCGCAAGGTCCGTTGGTATGCTCAGCGTTCTGTGCGGGCAATGCGGGGGGTCTTGGCTGAGGACAACCCTCTTCGTCGCGAAGTAATGTCTCGACTGATCAAAGCCAACGGCGACCCCGAGTTGACGGGCGTCGGCACGGGCCGTCCAGAGCAGCTGGCGCTCATCGCCACCAACTTGCACGATGCGCTCCTCGTCGCCGGACAACTCGCCGCCGAAGGACTCTTCGGACCCGCTGGTGCGAAGAACGCTGTTGCGTGGGACGGACTGCTCGCCCGCCGTGGGCAAGAGCCGCACGTCACGATCGCCACGGCGTCGCTGGTGCTGCCACGTTGAGCACTTCGCGATCAGTCAACCCCGACGCCGTCGTCGTCGGATCCGGTCCCAACGGACTGGCCGCGGCGCTCGTGCTCGCGCGGGCCGGCCTGCGCGTCGAGGTCTTCGAGGGCACCGAGACCGCGGGCGGTGGATGTCGGACCGAAGAACTGACGCTTCCCGGTTTCCACCACGACGTCTGTTCGACCATTCAATCGATGGTTCCGCTGTCGCCCTTCTTTCTCGATGTCGATCTGGAACGCTTCGGCGTGATACTCCGCACGCCCGAAATCGCCTTCGCCCACCCGTTCGAAGGCGGCCGTGCGGCCGCCGTCTACCGGTCCGTTGACGAAACGGCGAACGGGCTCGGCGTCGACGGCGCCTCGTACGCACGACTCATGGGTCCGCTCGTCGAGCGCGCCGCGAGCATCGTGCCGACGATTCTCGCGCCGCTTCGCTCGCTCCCGCGCGATCCCGTGACGATGGCGCGTTTCGCCGTGGCCGGCGTCCCGGCAGCGGCTCACCTCGTACGGCGCTTCTCGAGCAACGAGGCCAAGGGGCTCTTCGCTGGCGTCGCGGCGCACGCGACGATGCCCTTGGACAAGGCAATGACGTCAGCGTTC
>JADGOK010000291.1 GCA_017882985.1 Acidimicrobiales bacterium | reverse complement strand
TGGTACCACGCGACGTACTACGCACAACCCTGGCGCGGTTCCGTGGTGAGCACCGTCCTGTTTCCCATCTTCTACCTCGCCGCTCTCGGCGTCGGTGTGGGCCATCTGGTGAGCGCCCACACGGGCCTCGTGCAGGGTCAGACGTACCTGCACTTCATCGCTCCGAGCCTCCTCGCGACAACCACGATGCAACTCGGCGAGAGCGAATCCCTCTGGCCGGTCCTCGCCGCGGTCAAATGGATTCGCTCGTATCACGCCGCGGCGGCCACGCCACTCGAGCCCCACGATATCTTGATGGGCAAATTGTCGTGGGTCGTCACCCGCGCATTCGCGACCGGCGTCGTCTACACCATCATCATCGGCTCCTTCGGCGCCCTGCAGTCCTGGTGGAGTCTGACGCTGCCCTTCATCGGCGCCCTCGTTGCCTTGGCCTTCTCCGCGCCGCTCGTGGCGTTCGCCGCTCGTTCCCAGACCGACGGACCCTTTGCGATGATCTACCGCTTCGCCTTCGTGCCGATGCTCCTCTTCTCGGCCACCTTCTATCCGGTGTCGGCGTACCCGGGGTCCCTGCGGCCACTCGTGCAACTCCTCCCGCTCTACCACGGTGTCGCCCTTTCGCGTGCGGCCGCCTTCGGCGAGGGCTCGAGGGGGGCAATGGCGCTCCACCTCGGGTTTTTGGTGGTGATGGCGGTGGCCGGAATCGCGTGGGGTCGCCGTACGATGCATCGACGGTTGGTGGACTGATGCTGACGCGCACCCTCCCCCGCTTCGGCTCGCGTCGTTCAGTGCACATCTTCGAACGTAACTTCATGGTCTACCGCTCACAGTGGCTCATGCTGGTTTCTGGCTTCTTCGAGCCCCTCTTCTACTTACTCAGCATCGGAATAGGGCTGAACAAACTCGTCGGGCCCATCCCGGACGGGGGGCGCCTCATTAGTTACGCCACCTTCGTCGCGCCAGGAATGCTCGCGACATCAGCGATGAACGGTGCGGTGATCGATTCGATCTTCAACACGTTCTTCCGACTCAAGATCTCTCGCTCCTACGAGGCCGTACTCGCCACACCACTCGACGTCACCGACGTTGCCTTGGGAGAGGTCTGGTGGGCGTTGGCGCGCGCCGCCATCTACGCTGCGTCGTTCATCGTGTGCATGGTGTTGCTCGGCGACGCCGGCGGCGTGTGGGTGGTGCTGTGCTGGCCGGCAGCGATTCTCACGAGCTTCGCCTTCAGCTGCATCGGGCTCGCGGCCTGCACGTACATGCGTTCATGGCAGGACTTCGATCTGATCAATCTGGTCCAGCTCCCCCTCTTTCTCTTCTCGGCAACGTTCTTTCCGATCTCGCTCTACCCGAGGTGGCTGGGTGCCATCGTCGCCTTTTCTCCGCTCTACCAGTCCGCCGCCTTACTGCGGGGCCTCTCACTCGGTCAATTCCAGTGGATCATGATCCTGCGCGGGGGCTATCTGTTCGCTCTCGCCATTGTCGGTCTCGCGCTCGCCGCTCGACGTTTCCGGCGAATCCTGGTGCCCTGACAAGTCCGTACGACTCTCAGCGGAACGATCCGAGCCAGGAGGCCGTCTAAGGGACTCGAGGTGCCCGTCGCGCGTGTGGCGTCGGCGGCGTTTGATCGTTGACTATTTGACCGACATCGTCACGAAGTCGCGGGCGTACGCCGGCTGAAAGAATCGCGCCGGCGTTTGCAGCATCGTCGGCGTGAGGACACGACCGTTCGACGGCGAGGCGAGTCCACCGGCGCTTGGCGGCGCGTACGTCGCGAAGATCGGCCACAGCGGATTCATGTCCAGTGTCATCGCTCGAACCGCCCCCGCGCGAACGAGGAGTTGGGCCAATTGGACTATGTTCATCGGTCCCTCCACGTAGACCAGCGCGCCACTCGCGGTGACGCCCAGTCCCGAGCGCGGGGTGTTGACGACGTTGTTCAGCGCCGCGCCCCACGCGGCGATGTCGGCCGGATTCAAGCCACTGACAATGTGCGCGTGATCAACGAGCAGCGTCAGGTTCTGGCGCACCGCCACCACGTTGGACGTCATGCCGACGTCACGCGCCCACTGGCCCACGTTCAGGGAACCATTTCGGTAGATCACGAGTGACGCCGCCCCGACGCGCAATGGCGCCACGAGGTGACCTTCGCTGAGATAGCCGCCGTTCGACACCTTGAGAAGGTAGCCACCGTTGAACGCGGCGACGAGGCTTCGTGCCGCACCGGGCGAGACCGGAGCGGTGAACTTCCAAAACAGTCCACCGGGACTGAGACTGCCCGAGTAGAGACGTGCGCGCAGGAGACTCGTGTCCATCCAGGCCAATCCCGCCACCACCGTGGTCGGTCCGGGAAGTCGCAGCGTCGTCGTGTACACCGCGGGTACGCCGTGAACGAGTCGTCCGGCCGCTCGCCACGCACCTTGACCGGCCAACGTCGAACCGGGATAGGGCTGGACCGAAGTGGGTCGTGCCAGGGCTCTCGACCGGTCGTGATGTCCCACGCCCGAGTTGGAGCGTGGCACCACGGTGTTGGCC
>JADGOK010000290.1 GCA_017882985.1 Acidimicrobiales bacterium | reverse complement strand
GATCTGTCCGTGCAGGGGACGGTAGAAATCCTCCGGCTGCACGGTCTCGTAGGCGACACTCACGGCCTCGGGCGAAAGGAGCATCGCGCCGATGAGCGACTCTTCGGCTTCGATCGCGCTCGGGGGTATGCGACCGCCAACGGAGGGCGGTCGAATGCGGTCTGTTTCAATCTGTGTCATTAGACCTCAACGGTTGTCGAGAATGGCTGTGCGTCACAAGAACAACAACATGGGGATATCTCTGTGGTAAACCTCGCTGCCTCAACAGCATGACAATTCCCTGTGACAGCACTTCGCCGAGGCCAAAGCCCCGGCGAAGTTGAACTGCTGTGAGAGCGAAAATTACTTCGCGATGACCTCAACCGTGACGGTCGCGTCAACGCCCTCGAAGATCGTCGCGGTCACCGTGGCCGTGCCGAGTTCCTTCAAGTGCTCAGCCATGTGAATCGCGTGGCGATCCAGCGAGATCGACGTCGCGCTGCGAATCGCGTTGACGACGTCGGCCTCGGTGACCGAACCAAAGAGACGTCCGTTCGCTCCGGCACGCGCCGCGATGCTGATCGTCGCCTTTTCGATCGTCGCGCGCTGCACTTCGGCCGCCTCACGACTCTTGGCGTCGCGAAGGTCACGCGACTTGCGCATGGACGCCGCCTGGGCCTCCATTGAATCGCTCGCCGCGAGTCCGGCACCAGTCGGCAAGAGGAAGTTACGGGCGTAGCCCGACTTCACGTCGACGATGTCACCGCGTCGTCCGACGCCGACGACGTCACTGCGTAAGAGGACCTTCATTTGCTGTCCCCCTCAGTGTTGTCGCTCATCAAGACGATTGCGGCTTCACTCGCGTCGTCCATGACGACGACGTCGGAAACCGCGTCGACCGCAGTCTCCGAACTCGCCTCGACACTGTCGCGGTCCGGACGCGGTCCGCGAGGACCACGGTCGTCTCGCCCGCCGTCGCGCCCGCCACCACCGCGGCCACCGCGACGCTCGGTCACGGTTCGCTGCGTGTACGGCAAGAGTGCCAATTCGCGAGCGGTCTTGATGGCGTCGGTCACGTCACGCTGGTGCTGCTGGCAGTTACCCGACACACGTCGCCCACGGATCTTTCCACGGTCCGAGATGTACTTGCGCAGCTGCGCCAGGTCCTTGTAGTCAACGGTGCCGACCCCGTGCTGGCAGAACGAACACGGCTTCTTCTTGACCCGACGACTGTCGATCTTGGGTGCGCGCTTGGGGGGCTTGGGATTGTTAATGCGTGGCATTAGAAGGGCTCCTCATCAAAGGCGTAGGTACTTGGTTCGTTGGATCGAGGCGCCGCGGCCGGTCGGTCACCCGACGAGAAGTTGCCGCCCTCGGGGCGTGGAGTCTTCGTGACGACCGCGGTCGCCCATCGAAGTGACGGGGCGATCTCGTCGGCGACGATCTCGAACGCCGAGCGCTTCTCGCCGTTGTCGGTCTCCCACGAACGCTGCTCCATGCGACCGGTCACGACAACCCGGGCGCCCTTTCCAAGTGAGTTCGCGGCGTTCTCGGCCATCGGACCGTAGCACTGGACGTCGAAGAAGGAGGTCTTTTCCTCCCACTCCTGGGTCTGTCGGTTCTGCCAGCGACGGCTGACGGCGACCGAGAAGCGCACCGCGGCCTGACCGCTGTTCAGGAATTTAAGTTCGGGGTCGCGGGTGATGTTCCCTACGACGGTGATGGTGTTATCTGCCATTTCTTCTCCTCAGTTCTGAGCGTCCGAACTTAACCCTGCGCCGTGACACGGCGGGATTTCGTTCGTTCGTTGCGTCGAAGAATCTTGAAGCGAAGCACTTCGTCTGACAGGGTCAGGATTCGGTCGAGTTCGACAACAGTGCCGGACTCGCCACTGAACTCCACCAGCACGTAGTAACCCTCTTTACGCTTGTTGATCTCGTACGCCAAGGGACGCTTCCCCCAACGGTCGATGGCTCCGGGGTTTCCGCCACTGGTGCGAATGGTCTCCAGCGCTCGGTCGAGAGCGACCTGGATTGACTGCGCGTCGACGTTCGTGTCGAACACGATCATGGTTTCATAGGGCCGCATGGCCGGTTTCCTTTCCCTCTGGTCCGGCCGGGCCGGGCTCTGCGGAAAACAGAGCAGGGTTCTGTTGTCACTTCCCCATGTCTATGGGAAGGTCAACTCTACTCCAAACGGCCATTTTTGGCTAGTTGAGCAGGTCCTCGGGATTCGCGTACGTCTCGGATTCACTTGGAAACGCGCCGCTCCGAACGTCGGCGGCGAAATTCGTCAGCGCCTCGACGATCACCGGGCCAAGCTGCGCATACTGGCGCACGAATTTGGCGGGCGTGCGATTGGTCATCCCCAGAAGGTCGTGAAAGACCAGGACCTGGCCGTCGGTGTCGGGTCCGGCTCCAATGCCAATCGTGGGAATCGCCAGGGCCTCGGTGACGAGCGTTCCCACGGCACTCGGAACTCCTTCGATCACGAGCGCGTACACGCCTTCGTCCCGCAGGGTTATCGCGTCCTCGACGAGCCACTTCGCGGCCTCACTGGTCTTCGCT
>JADGOK010000025.1 GCA_017882985.1 Acidimicrobiales bacterium | reverse complement strand
GAACTGTTCACCGCCGTCGGTCAACTGCGTGCTGGCGCTCACGTGTTCGTCCTCGAGACCGAGGTCGTGCAACTGGACCGAACTGACACGTCGCAAATCGAGACGAGAGCGGTCGCCGGTGTCGCGGCGCACGGCGCCGGGCACTCCCTCGAAGTGGACCGCGACCTCGGGCCCCACTTGATAGCGCTCGGCTGAGATCGACGGACCGATGAACGCGTGCAGCGTGCGCGGTGCGTCAAAGCACGCGACCGCATTGGCGAGGACGCCGTCGGCCAGTCCACGCCACCCGGCGTGCACGACCGCGAAGCGTTGTGACGTGCTGTCCACGAGCAGGATCGGCACGCAGTCAGCGACCAGTATCGCGAGCGCGAGCGAATCCGTAGAGCTGAACAGACCGTCGGCGTCACCCGGGACCAACGAGGCGGAGGCTTCCAGGATGGTGCTGCCGTGCACCTGATGGACGGTCACGAGCTCATCGCTCGTGACGCCGATCGCGTCGCCGACGCGTCGGCGGTTCTCGGCCACGTTCGCGGGATCGTCACCCACGTGAAGGGCCAAATTGAGCTCGTCGTAGGGCGCCGCGCTCACGCCGCCGAAGCGGTCGGTGACGAAGGCGTCGACGCCCAGTTGGCGAACGACGTCAATCGGGTAGACCTGAAGGGGTCCGCGCTGCTGGCGTGAGAGCGTTACTTGGTTTGACATTCGCGGCAGATTCCGTTGAGTTCGAGGACGTGATGCAGGTCCTGGTAGCCGTAGCGGCCGGCGATATCGCGCGACCACTTCTCGAGTTCGGGCGTGTCCACTTCGACGATCGCCCCGCAACTGCGACAGGCCAGATGGTGATGGTGCGCGTCGACAACGCACCGACGAAAGAGGCTCTCGCCGCGGTCGGTCATGACCACGTCGACCTCGCCGCTCTCGACCAGTTTCTTCAACTGGGTGTAGACCGTCGCGAGAGCGATACGACCGCCGTCGCGCACGATGAGTCCGTGGAGTTCCTGGGCGCTCACGAATCCCTGGACGCGAACGAGCAGTCGGATGACCTCTCGGCGTTGGGCCGTATTTCGCGTGACCGTCACGTACGCAGCGTACCCGTTCTTGACTTGCTTCCTGGAATGATTCTAATTATAGTAGTTAGAATGGTTCTAAGCAAGCCCGCCATCGCGTTGGGGCTCACGGTGCTCGCGCTCGGCATCTTTGTCGTTGCCGTTTTCGCCAGCGTCTCGCCGAGTGCGCCGTCTCGCCGTCCGGTCATCGTGTCGGGCGTGACCCAATGGGCGGCGCTCGCTGCCCAGGTCGCGGGTCCGGACGCGACGGTGGTGTCGTTGTTAAGCGATCCCAATGCCGACCCCCATTCGCACGAGGCCACGACCAGCGACGCCGCCAACGTGGCGTCGTCAACTGTCGTCATTGAGAACGGCGCCGGGTACGACACGTGGCTCTCCAAACTGGTCCAAGCGCGCACGTCACCTCCGCGCGTCATCGACGTCGCAACGCTCATGAACGCGGCGACCGGTTCGAACCCACACCTCTTCTACGATCCCTCCGCGGCCCAACGTCTGGTTCGTGCACTTCGTGACCAGCTCGTGCCGGCGCGGGAGTTCCCGGGCGTCGCGAAGCGTTCCGCAGCGCTGCTCGGCCAATTGGACGTCACCCAACGATCGATTGCCGTGATGCGCCGCTCGTGCGCGAACGTTCGTGTCGCGGCGACCGAGGACGTCGCGGGGTACCTTCTCAACGCGATTGGACTGAAGGTCGTCACGCCCGAGACGTTGCGACTCGCGATTGGCAACTCGGTCGATCCCTCGGTGCGAAGTCTGGCTCTCGCGCTCGATCAGATCCGTGCCCGTCCGGCCCTCCTCGTGAACAACGTGCAAACCGCGACGCCGCTGACGATCGAGATGGTGCGCGTGGCCCACGCGTCGCACGTGACGGTGGTCAATGTGACCGAGACGATGAGGGGCGCCAACTACGTTGACTGGATGAACGGTGTGGTCGCCACCATCCGCGCGGCCCTGGTGCGCGAAGGCTGTCTCTCGTGAACGTCCTTGACTTGAACGATGGCGTTGTCGCGTTGGGTGGTCGCACGATCTGGCGCGACGCCAATTTCGCGCTCGCCGCCGGCTCCATCACCGCCGTGCTCGGACCGAATGGTGCCGGAAAGTCGACGCTGCTCAAAGTGATCCTCGGACTGGTCCCACTGTCGCAGGGTTCGCTCGAAGTGTTCGGTTCACCGCCGGAACGGGGCAATCGACGCGTGGGGTACCTCGCGCAGTCGCGCCGTGCGGACGAGTTGGCGAGCGTGACGGGACGCGACTACGTGGGACTCGGTTTTGACGGGCCACGCTTCGGTTGGGGCCACGACCGCTCGAAGCGTGACGTGGTGCAGCGGGCCTTGGCGCTTACTGGAACGACGTCCTTCGCGGACCGGCCGCTGCGCACGTTGTCGGGCGGCCAACGTCAGCGGGTGGCACTGGCCCAGGCGACCGTGTTCCGTCCGGAGTTGTTGCTACTCGACGAGCCCCTCGCGGGCCTCGACCTCGCGGCTCAAGCCGAGATTGTCGACCTGATCAACCTGATCAGGGACACGACGGGCGCGGCGCTCGTCGTCGTCGCCCACGACCTCAATCCGCTCGCCACCATCGTCGACCAGGTGCTCTGGATCGCGCGACGTCAGGTTCGTTGCGGATCCGTCGACGACGTCGTGAACGAGAGTGTCCTCAGCGAGTTGTACGGCCACCCCATCGAGATCGTCGTGACCCCACGGGGTCGTCGGGTGATTGTTGGTCTCGAGGAGGAGTTCGCCCACCCTCACCCTCACGGCCACGACCACTCTCACGAGGACGTCCACGAGCACCTAGCCGATCTCTACCGCGAGGAGTCGACGTGAGCCTCAGCCAACTGCTCGCCCTGTCCTTCGTCCAGCACGCGTTCTACGCGGTGAGCGCGGTCGCCCTCGCGGCGGGACCGGTTGGCTACTTCGTCGTGATTCGCCGCCAGGCGTTCGCGGCGCACGCCATCGGGCACGTGGGATTCGCCGGCGCGGCTGGGGCCGTGTTGTTGGGGCTCTCTCCGATCCTCGGACTACTCGTCTTCTGTCTCGGCGCGGGACTACTGATCGGCGTCGGGGGAGCGACACTCGACGACCGTGACGCCGTGGTTGGCGTGACGCTCACCGCCGCGTTGGGTCTCGGTGTCCTATTCATCTCGCTCTACAGCGGGTACGCCAACGCAACGTACTCAATCCTCTTCGGCCAGATACTCGGCGTCACGTCGAGTGATGTCGCGCTCGTCGCCTCACTGTCGTTCGGCGTGCTCGCCGTCGTCTCCTACGCGTACCGTCCGTTGCTCTTCGTCTCGGTGGACGCCCAGTCGGCTGAAGCACGCGGACTTTCGACGCGCGCGATGTCGCTGCTGTTCATGACCCTGCTCGCGGTCACGACCGTCGTCGCCATCCAGGTCGTGGGGGTGTTGCTGGTCTTCTCGCTACTCGTGGCGCCGGCCGCCGCCGCCGAGATGATCACGAACCGACCGCTCGAAGCCGTGCTGTGGTCCACGGGACTCGCCATTCTGAGCGCCTGGTTCGGTCTCTTTCTCGGCGTGTGGATCGGTGGTCCGGTCAGTTTCTGGATCACGGCCCTCGCGTCGTTCGCGTATCTGCTCGCTCGACTCAACAACTCACTGCACACCCGTCGAGCCCAGCGGGCCATTGCGTAACCTACGGGCGTGAACCTCGACGCGCGATCCCTGCTCGACGAGTGCCACTTTCCATCGGCCGGTACGCCAGTTGACCTGGCGGTCTCGGGAGGACCCGATTCCCTCGGACTCTTGCTGCTGGCCCTGGCCGGCCAGCTCAGCGTGACGGTCCACCACGTTGACCACCACGCGCGCCCGACGAGTTCGAGGGACGCCGAGTACGTGGCCCAACTCTGCGCGCAACTGGGCGTCGCGTTCGTGGGTCACGACGTCGACGTCGCGTCGGGAGGGAACTTCGAATCCCGGGCGCGCGCCGCGCGGCGACGGGTCATGCCCGCTTCGGTGCTGACTGGTCACACGATGGACGACCTGGCCGAGACGGTGTTGCTCAACATGGTGCGGGGCTCGGGTGTCGACGGCCTCTCGCCAATGGTGGACGACGCCACCAAACCGCTGCGCGACCTTCGCCGTCGCGCACTGCACGAGTACGTTGCGTCGCTGGGCTTCGCGGCGTTGCACGACGAGACCAACGACAGTCCGGTGTTTCGGCGTAATCGCGTGCGCCACGAACTCCTGCCGCTGATGGACGAGATCGCCCAGCGCGACGTTGTTCCGATCATCGCTCGTCAGGCCGCGTTGATGCACGACGAGCGCGTGTGGCTGGAAGAACGAGCTCACGACGACCCGATGACGCTCGGCGACGCCGATTGTCGCGCGCTGCGCCAGTGGCCCGTGGCGCGACTGCGGCGTTGGTTGCGCACTCAACTTCGAGAGCCCGATCACGGCGACGGGGCCCATCCGCCCAGCGCCGATGAGGTCGAGCGGGCGCTTGGCGTGGTGCGCGGTGACGTCGTCGCCACCGAGCTCCACGGAGGTCGACGGCTCGCTCGACGGGGTCAACGCCTCACGCTCGAGCAAGGCTCTCCACTACGCTGACCAGTCATGGGAAGCCTTCAATCTGACGATTTCACCGCGAAGTGGGCCGCCCACGATCTCGGTGACGTCGTCGTCTCGGCCAAGGAAGTCAACGACCGGGTGCGTGAACTGGGCCGCCAGATCACCCTGGACTACGCCGACAACCCGCCCCTACTCGTTTGTGTCTTGAAGGGAGCGATCAACTTCATGTCCGACCTCATGCGCGCGATTGAATTGCCCGTGGAGGTCGACTTCATGGCCGTCTCCTCCTACGGCGCCGCCACCAAGACGAGCGGTGTCGTTCGGATCGTGAAGGACCTCGACGTGGACCTGGCCGATCGCGACGTACTCATCGTCGAAGACGTCGTCGACTCGGGCCTGACCCTCAACTACTTGCGCCAGTACCTCGGCGCGCGCAGTCCACGAAGCCTGGAGGTTTGCGCGTTGCTGTTAAAGGCAGGCGAGCAGCGAGTCGAGCAAGAATTGAAGTACGTGGGCTTCACGATCGATTCGCACTTCGTGGTCGGCTACGGACTCGACGTCAATGAGCGATACCGTAACCTCGACGCGATCTACACCTTCACCGGTCAGGCCTGACGATGGTGGATCAACCGCGCGTCCAGCGTCTTATTCGAGACCTGCTCGACGCGATCGGCGAGGACCCGGACCGCGAGGGCCTCGTGGACACGCCGCGACGCGTCGCCGACATGTACGTCGAACTTTTCGAAGGGCTCGAGGCCGACCCCGGCGAACATCTGCGCGTCACCTTCGAAGAAGGTCACGACGAGATGGTGATGGTGCGTGACATCCCCTTCACGTCGCTCTGCGAGCACCACCTCGTACCGTTCATGGGTCTCGCGCACGTCGCGTACCTGCCCGGCAGCGAGGGGCGCATCGCCGGACTCTCCAAGATGGCTCGACTCGTTGAGGGGTTCGCCCGTCGCCTTCAGGTCCAAGAGCGTCTGACGACCCAGATCGTCGAGGCGATGGAACGTGAGTTGCAGCCCGAGGGTTCCATCGTCGTTGTTGAGGCCGAACACTTCTGCATGTCGATGCGCGGCGTGAAGAAGTCGGGCGTCACCACCGTGACGTCGGCCGTTCGTGGCGTCTTTCGCGACGACGCCGCGTACCGCGCCGAGGCACTGCAGTACATCCACCAACGTCGGTCCTCGTGGCGTTGAGCCCCCTGGTCATGGGGATCGTCAACGTGACCCCGGACTCGTTTTTCCCCGAATCTCGAACCGCGAGTGCTGACAACGCCGTCATCCGCGGCCGGGCGCTCTTCGAGCTCGGCTGTGACATCGTGGACGTGGGCGGCGAGTCGACGCGGCCCGGCGCGACGCCGGTCGACGCCGACGAGGAGATCGCCCGCGTCGTGCCGGTGATCGAGGCGCTGTCTACCCTCGGACCGGTGTCGGTCGACACGCAAAAGGCGGTCGTCGCGCGCGCCGCGGTGGCGGCCGGCGCGAACGTCGTGAACGACGTGTCGTGCACTCTCGTCGAGGTCGCGGGAGAACTGGGCGTCGGGTACGTGGCCATGCATCGCCAAGGTGACTCGTCGACGATGCAGATCGCACCGACCTACGACGACGTGGTCTCCGAGGTGTCGGCGTTCCTGCGACGCGCGGCCCAGCGCGCGCGCTCGGCCGGCGTGCGCCAGTTGTGGGTTGACCCGGGCATTGGCTTTGGCAAGACGCTCGAGCACAACCTGGCGCTGCTCGCCCACTGTCGCCATTTCGTTGAACTCGCCGCGACGTTCGAGGCGGGCGTCTTGATCGGCACGAGTCGAAAGCAGTTCCTGGCGTCGCTCGGCGAGCATTCGCTGGGCGTCGATGAGCGCCTCGAAGGGTCGATCGCCAGCGAGGCGTGGGCCCTGCTCGAAGGTGTGAGTATGGTGCGAGTACACGACGTCGCGGCCGCGGTGCAACTACGCGAGTTACTCGTGCGGCCCGTCGAGGAGGTAGTCGCGTGAGGGGTAAGTGGGCGGCCGGAATCGAGCCGCGAAGCTTCACGTGGGTCTACCGGGACATTCTCGCCGTGTCGGAACGGCCGGGCGGATCGACGTCGGTGCACCGTCGCGTACGTCGCGACGAGGAGCTCTTGTGGCTCAAGCACCAAGGATTCGGGCGGGTCATCTCGATCCTGCCGGTGATGCAGAACCTCAGTGCGTACTTCGAACACGGCCTCACCGCGAGCCACTACGCATTGCGCGGCGGTCCGCAGCAGCGCGAGGTGCTCGAAGCGTGTTACGTCGACCTCGCGAAGTCGATGAGCAACAAGACCATGGTCCTGCTCCACAGTGACGAGGTCTCCGACCGACTTCTCGGCGTCATCGCCGGTTACCTGGTCTGGAGCAAGCGCGTCCCGACGGTGCCGATGTCCGTCGCGTACGTCGAGCGACTGTTCAAGCGTTCGATCGGTCCCGACGGACGCACCGTCCTGTTCGATCTGCCCGAGGCGACCGAGTGAGCGACTGGATTGAACTGCGCGAGCTGCGCTGTAGCGCGGTGGTTGGTGTCTTGCCCGAGGAACGCGGACGTCCCCAGCCACTGATCTTTGACCTTGACGTCGAGCGGCCCTTCGCCCACGCCGCGGCGAACGACGACCTGGCGGCGACGACGAACTACGCCGAGGTGCTGGCCATTACGTTGCGCGTCGCGGTCGACGGCGGATTCCGGCTGCTCGAGAGCCTCGCGTACCGCGTCGCCCAGGAGATCCTGGATTTCGACGCCGCGATTACCTCCGTCACCGTCGCCGTGAGAAAGGTGCGCCCACCGGTCACCGAGGACGTCGCGTCGGTCGGCGTGCGATGCACCCTGTGTCGCTCGTAACGCGTCGCGCGTACCTCTCACTCGGATCCAACATCGGCGATCGTGCCCGTCACCTCGCGGAGGGACTCGTCGTCGTCGCCGCGGGCGATCCGTACCGCGTGTCGGGTGTCTACGAGACCGAACCGGTCGGTGGCGTTGTCCAGGACGACTTCTGGAACCTCGTGGTCGAACTGACGACCAGCGCCGGGCCGCGCGAGTTGCTCGAACGATGTCAAGAGGCCGAAGCGTCGCGCGGACGCGAGCGAGACGTCCGCTGGGGACCTCGCACCCTCGACGCCGACGTACTGCTCGTGGGCGATCTCACGAGCGATGACCCGGAGATCCTGATCCCTCACCCGCGCCTCTACGAGCGCAACTTCGTCCTGGTACCGCTGCGCGAACTGGCCCCTGATCTCGTGAGCGAGGAACAGTTGCGCGCCGGCGCGGGACGGGTCGCCGTACTGGGTACACTCGTGACGTTGCGCTAACACCGAACGGCACCCGCGAAGGGCTGGAACGGATAGGAGCAGAAATGCACATTGCCATCGTTGGGGCGGGACGCGCCGGCACGTCGTTCGCCCTC
>JADGOK010000289.1 GCA_017882985.1 Acidimicrobiales bacterium | reverse complement strand
CCCAACTTGGATATTCGAGAGAACGACGTGATGTGCGCGCACGCTTCGAGTGTCGGTCCCCTCGACGAACTGCAGCGTTGGTACCTCGAGTCACGCGGCGTCAGTCGCGAGGACGCCGAACGTCTCATGATCCAAGGTTTCTTCAACGAGATGTTGACGACGTTGCCGGCGTCATTAGCCGAACTCGTCGAGGCCGACGTGACGTCGATCTTGGCCGCCGTCAACATGGTGGCACCGTGAGTACCGTCGACATCGGTTCGCTCGACGATTTCGTCAGCGGCGAAGCGCGTCAGATACGCGTGAACGACCGAGTGCTCGTGGTCGTGCGCATCGAGAGCGACGTCTACGTGCTCGACGACCGCTGCAGTCACGAGGAATTCAGCCTGGCCCTCGGTGAGGTCAACACTGAGACGTGCGAGATCGAGTGTGCCCGTCACGGCGCCATGTTCTCGTTGAAAGACGGCGAACCCTTGTCGTTTCCGGCGACCCGTCCGGTCGCTCACTACGACGTTCGCCAGGTTGACGGGCGAGTCGAAGTGGTGGTTCCGTGACCTCAACCCTGAAGATCGCAGGGCTGCGCGTCGAAGTCGCGGGCAAGGAAGTCCTTCGCGGGTTTGACCTCACGATGCGCTCGGGCGAGGTGCACGTCATCATGGGACCCAACGGTTCGGGCAAGTCGACCCTCGCTCACGCGCTGACCGGTCACCCGGGCTACAAGGTCCTCGACGGATCGGTCACGATCGACGACGTCGAGCTCTTGACGATGTCACCCACCGAACGTGCGCGACACGGTCTCTTGCTCGCCCTCCAACAGCCACTCGAAATCCCCGGTGTTCGCCCCATTGACCTCTTGGTCGCGGCCGGCGCCGATCCCGTCGCTCTGCGCGAGCGCATGAGCGACGAGGCCCAGCGCGTGGAACTTCGCACCGAGGTGCTCGACCGATTCGTCAACGTGGACCTCTCGGGCGGTGAGCGCAAGCGCGCCGAGATGGTGCAGCTCGCGATACTGCGTCCGAAATTCGCGGTGCTCGACGAAATCGACTCGGGCCTTGACGTCGACGCGCTCGGCGCGGTGGCGCGTCGTCTTTCGTTGGCCACAACGGAATGGAACTGCGGCGTGCTGGCGATCACGCACTTTCGCCGCCTGCTCCAGGAGATGACGCCGACCATGATTCACGTGGTGAGTGGCGGGCGCGTGGTCGCGACCGGTGGTCCCGAACTTTCTGAAATCCTTGAACGCGACGGCTACGAGCCGTTTCGCGACACTTCCGCCTGACGCGGGACCGTACCGGTCGATTGGTAAGGTTGTCGAATGTCTGACGGACGTCACAGTGCGCCTCGAGGCCGATCCAATAAGGACGAAGAGGCGAAAAAAGCCGCGCTCGCGAACGAGCAGCGTCTCATCGCACTCGGCGACGCGGTCGCCCAGCGAAGTGGTGTTCCGGGCAAGAAGCATCGACCGCACAAGCCGGGTCGCGCCAAGCGACGAACCCTTATCGTCGGCGTCGTTGTCGTGGGTCTTCTCGTCGCGCTCGGCGGCGGGAGCTATCTGTACGCGCAATGGCGCTTCGGTCAGCTTACGAAGCTTGGCAACTTGCCAATCACCCATCCGGTCTCGGGCAAGCCGTTCAACATCTTGGAGATCGGTTCGGACTCGCGCGCGGGGCTGAGTGGCGGGGTCGCCGCGCAGACCGGCGCCTCGACGGGTGCGGTGTCGGGACAGCGCAGCGACGTCGTCAAGATCATGCACGTCGATCCGACGGCGGGAACCATCTCAATCCTTTCGATTCCGCGCGACACCTACGTCACGTTGCTCGCCAATCAGAACCTCTACGGCAAGTTCAACCGGATCAATGTCAACTACGGCAATGGCCCTTCTCTTCTCGTGCGGACCGTCGTTGCCAACTTCGGTATTCCAATCAATCACGTCATACAAGTCGGTTTCGCGGGGTTGATCAACGCCGCTGACGCCATCGGCGGGGTCTACCTGGACTTCCCCTACCCCTCGCATGACCCCTTCTCCGGGCTCAGCATCCTGCACCCCGGATGCCAGTTGGTGACTGGCTTTCAGGCCTTGGCCGTGGCCCGTAGCCGTCACTTCTATTACAACGTGAAGGGCGTCACCCACTGGCCGGGCAACAACTACTCCGACAGCACGCTGTACAGCATGGGCTGGGTCTACGACGGCACGAGTGACTTCGGACGCATCGACCGTCAAAACGCCTTCCTTCGCGCGATGATCAGCCGAGTCAAGGGACTGGGCATCACGAACCCTTTCGCCATTAACAACTTCCTCTCCAAACTTCCCCAGGGCATCGCGATCGACAGCAGTTTTTCACTCAACGAATTGATCGGGTACGCCCTCAAGTTCCACAGCTTCAATCCCGCCGCGATGAAGACGTACACGCTGCCGACGCTGCCGGCGGTCATCGGCGGCGCTGACGTATTGATTGTCAATGAACCCGCGGCGGAGCAGATGATCGTGAACATCTTCGGCTCTGCGGTCGTGCCACCAACGAATCCGCCGCCGAACGCGCAAGGGGCAACG
>JADGOK010000288.1 GCA_017882985.1 Acidimicrobiales bacterium | reverse complement strand
ACGCTCTCGGTCTGGTCGGCCTCTGGCTCGGCTTTGGGGGCGCTATCTTCTTCGCGCTCACGCGCGGGCGCCTCGCCGCACTCGCGCATCAATGGCGACCGCGCGCGAGTGACGCGTGGTTCGTGCTGTTGGGCGCGGCGTGTCAGGGTGTCGTCGCGGTTCTCTACTATCCCTTTCACCTGAAGAGCCTTAGCCATCCGGTCCACCATCTCTTCGGTGGAACCCGAGGTCTCACCTTCGTGGTGATCGGCGTGCTCACGACGCTGCTCGCTCCGCTCGCCGAAGAGTGGTTCTTTCGCGGGGTCCTCTTTCGCGCGCTGCTCGCCGGTCTCGGTCGCGTCGTGCCAAGGATCGCCACCGTAGCGGCCGTCCTCATCAGCGCGTGCCTCTTTGCCCTCGCGCACGGCGAGCCGTTGCAGTTCGCCGGTCTCGCGTTCGTGGGCGTCGTGCTCGCCGTCGTGCTGTACCGTACCCAGCGCCTGTTACCGTCGGTGATCACCCACGTCTCGTTCAACGCAGTGGCGCTCGGCGCGCTGATACTGCAGCGAGCTGGTCACTGATGGAGCGACGCCCCGGTGACGTCTTCACGCCGATCCATCTGATCGAAGCCGCCGGCGTACTGGCGGTGATCCTCGTCACGATCCTTCAGCTGCATCCCGCGCTGCTGCTTTCCTCGACGACGATCACCGGTGGCGACACGGGGTCGCACCTGGCGATGCCGGCGTACCTGCGCACGCAAGGCAACCTCTTCAATCTGACGCCGTGGTATCCGGGTTGGTTCGCCGGGATGCCCGCCTACACCTACTACTTCGTGTTGCCCGACGTCCTGGCGGTACTCGCCAGCTACGTCATCAACTTCGCGGTCGCCTTCAAACTCGCGACCGTGCTGGGTTCGGTGCTGATGCCGATCATGGCGTACTGCATGGGCCGGCTCTTTCGCGCACCCCGGCCCGTGCCGCTCGCGCTCGCGATGGCGACGCTGCCGTTCCTCTTTGACGCGTCGTTCACGATCGACGGCGGCAACCTCTTCTCGACCATGGCCGGCGAGTACGCCTTTTCGCTGTCGCTGGCCCTCTGTCTTCTCACCATTGGGCTCTTCGCGCGCGGTGTCCGCACCGGACGCGGCTACTGGGCCGCGGCGCTCGCTCTGAGTGCCACACTGGCCTCGCACGTTCTGCCGTGGTTCTTCACGATCGCCGCTGTGGCCGTACTCGTTGTCTTTGAGTTGCTCCAACGGCGAGGCATCGGTGATCCGCGCGAGGAGCGTGCTGCGGGTGACTACGCCCGACCCTTTCGCTTCGCGTTGGGAGCCGGACTTCTGTCCGGCGGCCTCTCGGCCTGGTGGCTCTTCTCGTTCATTGACACGCAGAACCTCACCAACTCAATGGGCTACACCAACGTCGACGTCAGTACGCTGCACGCGGTCTTTTCAATGCTCGGTTGGTTCAACGACAAGGGTGGTGCCGCGGGTGATCGCTGGGTAATCGTGCTCGCCGCCATTGCGTTGGTCGTCGCGTTCTGGGTGCGCGACCGTCTTGGCATGGTGCTCGTCACGCTGGCGGGTCTGTCGCTGTTGGCGTTCGTCCTCGATCCCCAGAGCGTCATCTGGAATCAGCGTCTCGTCCCGTTCTGGTTCATTTCGATCTACCTGAGCGCTGGGTGGCTGGTCGGTTACGCCTTGGCGCGCTGGACCGCGTTAGCCAAGCGCCGTCGACCGTGGCTCGTGACCTACGTCGACGAGGAATTCGGTGGTTACGAGCGCGAGTACGTCGCGGCCGAACACGAACTGGCGCGCGAGACCGTGCCCGAGGTGCACGAAGTGATGGTCGACGACGTCGACCTCGACGACCCGGAAGGGCGCACGACGCGCCGTACCGCGCGCGCCACCATCGCGGTCATTGTGATCGGCCTCTTGTCGACGGTGCCGGGTCTGCTCGCACCGGTGGCCTCGGCGATTGGCCTCAACACGACCGGCAATCAGGTCGCGAGTTGGGCCAATCTGAACTACGCGGGCTACCAAAAGCAACCGGCGTGGCCCGAATATCACGATCTCATGACGACGATGGCGCGCGTGGCGCAGCGTTACGGCTGCGGCCGCGCGATGTGGGAGTACAGCATCGACGAGCAACGATTCGGGACGCCAATGGCGTTGATGCTGCTGCCGTACTGGACGAACAACTGCGTGGGCTCAATGGAGGGCCTCTTCTTCGAGTCCTCGGCGACGACCCCGTACCACTTCCTCGATCAAGCCGAACTGAGCGTCAGCCCGAGCAATCCCCAACTCGGTCTCAACTACGGCCAGCTCAACGTCGCCCTGGGTGTCCAGCATCTCCAGATGCTGGGGGTGAAGTACTACATCGCCTACTCACCCTCAATCATCGGCCAGGCCAACCGCGATCGCGCGTTGCGCCTCATCGCCTCCACCAAAGCGTGGCCGTCGCCGGGCGTGCGGTGGCGGATCTATCTCATCAAGAACAGTCCGCTCGTCGTGCCACTCACGACCGTGCCCAACGTCGTGACGGGGATTACGAGTCGCGTGGGGTGGCTCT
>JADGOK010000287.1 GCA_017882985.1 Acidimicrobiales bacterium | reverse complement strand
TCACCGCTTCGCACCGCGATGACGGAAGAGTCCGCCCGTGTGCTCGCGCACCCCTTCGCCGCGATGAGTCGCGAGTTGGCGCAACAGGTCAGTCGACTCCTCGTCGAGCGACGTCGGCACGTCGACGACCAGGTGGACGTACAGGTCGCCGCGACCCCGGCCGTGGAGGTGCTCGATTCCCTCGTGTCGAATTCGGTGCACGGTTCCATTCGCACTGCCCGGCTCCACGTCGATGCTCGTACTCGAGCGAAGCGTCGGCACGTCAATGGTCGCCCCGAGCGCCGCTTGGGTGAAGGCAACGTGCGCCTCGTGGTGCAAGTCGTCGCCGACGCGTTCGAAGCGTTCGTCGGGCTTCACGCGCAGGTGCACGAAGAGACGACCGTTGGGCCCTCCGCGTGCGCCGGCCGGTCCCCGATCCGCCAGTCGCATCGTTGAGCCGTCCTCGACGCCCGCGGGGATCTGGACGTTCAGCGTCGACGGGGCGTTACGTCGACCCTCGCCACGACAATCGCTGCACGGCGACTCGATGCGCGAGCCCGTCCCGTGACAGCGCGCGCAGGGGCTCGAGGTGACCATTTGGCCGAGGATGGAGTTGCGCACACGGCGCACCTCGCCCACGCCGTCGCACTCCTCACAACGGATTGGCGAGGTGCCCGGAGCACAGCCCGAGCCGTCGCACGTCGTGCAGCGCTGGGGCAACGTGACCGTCACGTCGTGGGTCGCGCCGAAAGCGGCGTCGTCGAGCGTGATGTCGAATGAGATCTCGGCGTCGGGACCGGGTTGGGGTCCGCGTCGCTGGGGCGACCTCGCGCCCATGCCGCCGAAGAACATGTCGAAGATGTCCTGGACCGAGCCCGCACCGAAGGGATTGCCGGCGCCGACGTCGGATCCGAATCGGTCGTAGTTGGCGCGTCGGTCGGGGTCCGAGAGGATCTCGTAGGCTTGGGACACCTCCTTGAATCGCGCCTCGGCGTTCGGGTCGCCGGGATTGGCGTCGGGATGGTACTGACGCGCGAGACGACGGTAGGACTTCTTCAACTCGTCGGGTGAGGCGCTCGCGTCGCACTCGAGCACGGCGTACAGATCGGTGTTAGCCACGCTCTTCTTCTCCAGCAAAGTGTCGGGTGAGGTGTTGGGAGACTACCTGGGCGGCGGCCATGGCCTCGCGGTACTTCATGCGCGTCGGTCCGAGCAGACCGACGGCGCCCGCCGGCATGTTGTCGATAGTGACCGGCGCGACGATGACCGCGCAGGACGACAATGGCTCGTAACCGTGCTCGGCGCCAATCGCGACCGACAGTCCCTGATTCAAGATGTCCTGGACCAGCGAGACGACGAGTAGTTCCTGCTCGAGGATGCCCAGCACCTTGCGCACCGTGTCGACACCGTCAAAGACCTCGGCCACCTTCGACGACCCGCCGATGAAGACCTGCTCGCCCTCGGCGGTCGGTTGCTCGGCGTGCAGCACGCTCACGGCGTCGCGCACGAGTGTCGCCACGTGGTCGGTGCGTGACGGCACCTGGACGCGCGCGTCGAGTGTCGTGCCGATCAGCAGCGCGTTGAGTTGACGCGACGCCTCGGCCACGTCGACGGGCGAGACGTCAAAGCCCGACATGATGCTGTGCTTGACAACGGCACCGTCGGAAAAGACCGTGACGAGTAGTTGGTGGCGCGCGTCGAGATTGACCAGTTGCACGCTCAACACCGTGCTGGTCGAGTGTCCCGCGCCCACGACCACCGACGTGTAACTGGTCATCTTGGTGAGTAACAACGAGGTCTGTTCGAGGACGTCCTCGACCTCGCCGCGCACGTGCGCGAAGAACTCGTTGACCTGGCGCTGCTGGGCCGAGCCCAAGACCCCTGACTTCAGGTGATCGACGAAGTAGCGGTAGCCCTTGTCAGTCGGCACGCGCCCGGCCGACGTGTGGGGCTGGGCGAGGTAGCCGTCGCGCTCGAGAGCGACCATCTCAGAACGCACCGTCGCGGGCGACACGACGACGTCGGCGTTGGACGCGACCGAGGAAGACCCGACGGGCTGGGCGGTGTCGACGTGTTCGTTCACGACCGCCTCAAGGATCGTGGCCTTGCGCGCGTCGAGATCGTCGGTCGACGAATGTTCCTTCGTGGCGCGTCGAGCCATGGGGCCTCCTTGTTAGCAGTCAATTCTACCGAGTGCCAACGCGCAAGCACCCACGGGGGCGCGCGCCGTCGCTGCGCTCGATCATTGACCGTTTGCGCGTTCGCTCAGTAAAGTTCGCTCATGATCACAATTGACGGGTCGAGTCGGGTCACACCTCTCCTTTCGGGTCCCGAGCGCGACCAGCTCGAATCGTGGCTGGACTTCTACCGCGCGACGCTGCTGCTCAAATGCGCGGGTCTCAGCGTCGAGCAACTCTCGACGAGGGCGGTGGCTTCCTCGGATCTCACCCTGCTGGGCCTCCTTCGTCACATGACCTTCGTCGAACAGGTCTGGTTCGAGAAGGTCTTCGCCGGACGCGACATCGACGACTACTACAAGCGCGACGACGACCGCGACGCGGACTTTCACGATC
>JADGOK010000024.1 GCA_017882985.1 Acidimicrobiales bacterium | reverse complement strand
AACACTTTCGGAGAACGGCATCAACATCGAAATGATCTCGACCAGTTCCATTCGCATCTCGTGCGTCGTGCGCGCGGATCGCGTGGCTGACGCGGTGGGCTGTTTGCACACGGCGTTCGGACTCGACGCCGCCTAGTTCTAGACTTCACCCATGCGAATTGCAATTGTCGGGGCCACGGGACAGGTCGGCACGGTTATGCGGGCGATATTGCGCGAGCGCAATTTCCCCGTCGACGAGATCCGTTTCTTCGGTTCGTCGCGCTCGGCGGGGACCATGCTCGACTGGTTCGGTCAATCCATCGAAGTTGAGGACGCCGCTAGGGCCGACTTCAGCGGCATCGAAATTGCTCTCGCGTCGTCGGGCGCGACGTCCTCGAAGGAGATCTCGCCGCGACTCGCCGCCGCCGGGGCGATAGTGATCGACAACTCCTCGGCGTGGCGAATGGACCCCGACGTACCGCTCGTCGTGCCCGAAGTCAACGCGCACGCCCTACGAACGATCCCGAAAGGAATCGTCGCGAATCCGAACTGCACGACCATGGCCGCGATGCCGGTGTTGAAACCCCTGCACGTCGCGGCCGGACTTCGATCAATGGTCGTCTCGACGTACCAAGCCGTCAGCGGTTCCGGGCGCGAGGGCGTCGATGAGTTGGCGCGCCAGCTCGAAGCCACGTACGACCACGACGTTCGCGTGCTGACGTTCGATGGTTCGGCGCTGCCGATGACGGCTGGAGTGAAATTTCCCGCGACGATCGCGCACAACGTAGTGCCGATGGCCGGTTCCATCGTCGACGATGGTTCGCTCGAGACCGGCGAGGAGCAGAAGCTGCGCGACGAGAGTCGCAAGATTCTCGAGATCGACGATCTCCTGGTCGACGCGACCTGTGTCCGCGTCCCAGTCTTCACGGGACATTCGCTTTCGATCACCGCCGGCTTCGATCGTCCACTCAGCCCCGAGGAAGCGACCGCACTGCTCGCGAGCGCGAAGGGTGTCGTACTGCACGACCTGCCGACGCCGCGTCTCGCTGCCGGCCAAGACCCCACGTACGTGGGTCGGATCCGTCGAGCGCACACCGTGGAGAACGGACTTTCACTGTTCCTGAGCGGCGACAACCTGCGAAAGGGCGCCGCGCTCAACGCCGTACAGATTGCCGAGGCGCTGCTGGCGCTTCGTTAGTCCGCGCCGTCGCGTCCGACTTGACGACGCGCGAGATTGACGCAGTGGTCACCGAATCGTTCGTAGAAGCGCGCGAGCAGGGCCAACTCAACAGCGACCGGAAGGGCCATCGACCCCGACGTCAGTTCGGCGGTGAGCGACACGTGCAGATCGTCAAGTTCGTCGTCGATGTCCTCGATGGCTCCCGCGGCTTCCAACTTTCCGTCGATGATGACGTCGGTCGCTTCGCGCCAGATCATCGACGCCACCTCGCCCATGCGCTCGACGAGGCCACGGCTACGCGGTGACATTTCGTTACCCAGCCCGCGAGCCGCGCGACGTGCGATGTGCTCGGCGAGGTCGCCGTTGCGTTCGACCTCGGGCAGAATGCGCAAGAGCGTCAGCAGCGTGCGTCGGGTCTCGACGCTCTTGCTCGCGCTGTCGAGCAGTTGCGCCTCGGCCGTCGCGACCAATTCGTTCACCAGATTGTCGATCACGATGTCCTGATCGACGACGCGCTTGGCGAGTTCTCGGTCCCCGGCGAGCAGCGCGTGCGTCGCTTCGGCTATTGCTTCGCCGACGAGGGCGAACACGCGTACTACCTTTTGGCGAAGTGCGGGGGCGACGTCCACCTCGATCGCCGCGTGCGGGCTGGCCGGGCTACTCGATCCAAAGAGTCGACTCATGGCTAAAGGCTACTGCCGTGTTACAACGATTCTCTAGGGTGGGAGCAAGGCGAGCGAAGGGAGAGACGGTGCTGGCACTTCTCAGTGGCGTGGTTGGCATCGTCCTGGGCGCTCTTGTCGTGTGGGCCCTCTCCCTTAAGCGCTCTCAATCGTTGCGCGACGCCGTGGCCCGTGCCCAGCAGGACCTCGCGGTACGCGACTCACAGTTCGCGCTCGCGAACGAGGGCCTCGCGCGCGAACGCGCCGAGCACGAAGCCGCGCTGCACAATATGGAGGTCACGTTCGAGAACATGTCGAATCGCGTGTTGGCCCAGACGGTCGAACAGTTCAGCCACTCACAAGAGCAGGTCCTGAAGGAGCGCGATTCGAAGCTCAACCTCACGCTCAAACCTCTCGAGACACTGCTCGACGAGTACAAGAAGAATTTGGCGGAGTTCAACAAGGAACACACCGGGGCGTTGTCGGACGTGAAGAACCGGGCGAGTGAGTTGCTCGACGCTCAACAGAGGACCCAGGACGAGACGCGTCGACTGAATCAACTCTTGGGTCGAGGTGATCAACGCGGGCACTGGGGTGAAGTGCAACTCGCCAACGTGATGGAGGCGTCGGGACTACGGCGCAACATCGACTACGACCTGCAGGTCACGGGCTTCAACGAGACGGGACGTGCGTTGCGTCCCGACTGCGTGGTACGCATGCCCAACAGCGCGAGCATCGCCATCGACGCGAAGTTCCCCTTCGACGCGTTCGACGCCGCGCTCGCGACCGACGACGTGGAACAGCGTCGGATTTCCTACGAGGCGCACGCGCTCGCCTTGCGAGGTCATGTGAAGACGCTGAAAGAGAAGTCCTACTGGGAAGTCATCACGCCGGCGCCAGAGTTCGTGGTCTGCTTCGTGCCGAGCGACTTCGCGATCACCGCCGCGTTCGAGGCGGATCCGGAACTTCACGGCTACGCCGCCAAAGAGCGGGTCCTCATCGTCGGTCCGACCAATCTTCTGTCGTTGCTGTGGTCGGTAGCGATGGTGCTGCGCCAACACGAGGCAAAGATCAACGCCAAGGAGATCCTCGATCTCGCCGAGACCATCTTTGACCGAATTCGACTGGTCGCCGAGCCCATCGTGAAGATGGGTCGCTCGCTCGACGACAGCGTCGAGGCGTACAACAAGATGGTCAAGTCCATCGAGTCGCGCCTCATCGTCTCGGCCCAAGGCATCCGCCGACTTGGTGGCGTGCACCGCGCCAAGGACATCCCCGAGCTGTCGCCCGTCAACGAGGCGGCGGTGAAGCTGAACGAGGAGCGCTGGGGCGTCGGGCCGGAGAGTCCTCTCCCTGAAGGTGCCTCGGAGATTCTCGAGCTCGACGAGTACGACGGCCAGTAGACGAGGGCTTTTCGCGTGATTTTGGCTAGTGAGTAAGTTCTTACGGCGTGGCCCGCACTCGCGCTCAACGGCGCCGACACAACGTGCTGTTACTGCTCGCGCTCGCGGCGACGTTGGTCGTGTTGCTGTTTTCGCGCGACATCACCAGGTCCGCCCACAGTGCGGCGGACCTGCGCCGCAGTGAGAACCGCAGCTTCGCCGTCCTCGCGAACGCCCTGCTCGGCCAGGAGAACAACCTCGACCAGCGCCTGGCGTTTCTCCTGACCAACGGTCAGACGCTGACCCGACCGGTCTTCGCCGCCCGTCTCACGCAGATCGCCCAGCAATTACCAGTGCTCGCAAACGAGGCGGTGCTGATTCGACGCCCGGTGCTCTCGCACAACGTCAACGCGGTGCTGTCGCAACTGACTGAGCAGCGCGTCGACGACTATCAGGTCCTACTCGACACCGTTGCCCGCTCACTGGGCCTGCCGTGGACGGTCCTCAACACCACGGCGCTCACCTCGCGCGCCGCCCAGGCGTCGCTCGTCACTACGAGTGACACGTGGGCGCTGGCTCGCCGCTCGCTCGTCAAAGAACCCGGCCGCGCGAGACTGACCGCCGACAGCACGTCGATGGGAGCCATGTCGCTCTCGTCGCAACTGGCGATTCTGGCCAACGCTCCGTCACTCGCCCTGACGAGGGGCATCGGAATTGCGGCGGTGTCGGTCAGCCCGGCCCCATTGCCGGCGCCGATCGGCACGCTCATCCTTCCGCCCGTCGGCTCGGTTCACCTGGGCGTCTCGGTTTCGAACGCGGCCTACGTCAACCAGGTCGTGTCCTTGACGGTGATCTTCACACCGACCAACGCACTGCGCCCGAGGCAGATTCAACGTTTGGTTGCGACGCTCGGCCCCTTGCAATCCTTCGCGTTCGTGCCCCAGCGGTTGACGACGAGCGTCGGCGAGAAGGCGACGCTCACGATCTCGATAAGCGGCGCACCGACCGGACCCTCTATGAGCAGAATCCGGACCTATCACGTCACGATGTCGCCGTCGGGAGGCGGTTGAAAGTCTCGCTTACCGGTCGGTTCGCTACGATAGGAGCGCCCCCTAGGTTGAATCGAGGAACTGTGCCGCAGTCCATTACCGTGACCGACAATCGCACGGGCGAGACCCTTGAGATTCCGATTTTGAATGGTGGCGTGGCGGCCAAGGAGTTCTCCAAGGTGGTCCCCGGTGTGTGGTTCTACGACCCCGGTTTCATGGCGACCGCCGCGGCTGAATCCTCCATCACGTACCTCGACGGTGACGCCGGCATCCTGCGCTACCGCGGTTATCCGATCGAGCAGCTCGCCGAGCACTCGACCTACCTCGAAGTCGCCTACCTGCTCAACCACGGCGAACTCCCGACGGCCGACCAGTCGGCCGAATGGGAGCGAGAGGTCACCTACCACACGTACATTCACGAGAACGTGCGCAAGCGATTCCTCGAGGGCTTCAACTACGACGCGCACCCGATGGGCATGTTGGTCTCGGCGATCGCGGCGCTGTCGACCTATTACAAGGACGCCAAGATCCTGGACGACCCCGAGATTCTGCACCGCCAGGTAGTACGCCTCATCGCCAAGATGCCCACGCTCGCCGCCGCGGCGCACCGTTTCTCGGTCGGTATGCCGTTCGTTTACCCCGACAACACGCTCGGCTACAGCCAGAACTTCCTGTCGATGATGTGGAAGGTCGCCGAACCTCGCTACGAACCCGACCCGATCCTGGCGCGTGCGCTCGACGTGCTGTTCATCTTGCACGCTGACCACGAACAGAACTGCGGCACGACCGCCATGCGCGTCGTCGGTTCCTCGCACGGCGACCCCTACGTCGCGACCGCCGCCGCGACCGCGGCCCTCTACGGTCCACGCCACGGGGGGGCGAACGAAGCGGTCTTGAAGATGCTCGGAAAGATCGGTAGCATCGACGCCGTTCCTGCGTTCATCGAAACGGTGAAGCAAGGTAAGACCAAACTCGAGGGTTTCGGACACCGTGTCTACAAGAACTACGACCCGCGCGCCAAGATCATCAAGAAGACCGCCGACGAAGTCTTCACCGTCACGGGAAAGAACCCCCTGCTCGACATCGCGTTGAAGCTCGAGGAGATTGCGCTGAGCGACGACTACTTCATCTCGCGCCGTCTCTACCCGAACGTGGACTTCTATTCGGGACTCATCTACCAGGCGATGGGCTTTCCGCCCGAGATGTTCACCGTGCTCTTCGCCATCCCGCGCACGTCGGGCTGGCTCGCGCACTTCCAAGAGTTGCTCGCCCAGGACATGAAGATCGCCCGACCGCGACAGCTCTACGTTGGCGCCGAAGAGCGCAACTACGTGCCGATGGCCCAACGCAAGTAGCTCAGGCTCGCACCGCTTCGAGCAGTTGTTCGGTGTGTTCGCGCGGATGGCGCGTGTAGACGTCGAGCCACGCTGCGAGCGTGTAGCGCCCCGATTCGGAGTGCTCGCCGTTACGTTCAAGGTCCTCGACCTGAAGTCGGCGCAAGACGTCCAATGAGGCCGCTCGCACCGCGGCGAAGACGGCGAGGGGGTGCTCGAGCGCCAGATCGTGGTAACCCAACGCGTCACTCTCGGCCCACGCCGCTTCGTCGTAACCCTGGATGAGTGAACCTTCGGGCTCGGCGATCAGCCGTCGCAGCCGAAGGTAGGACTGCGTTTCACTGTCGGCGACGTGATGAATGATCTGGCGGGCCGACCATCCGCCCGGCACGCGGTGGTCGATGCGGTCTTCGTTCACACCCCGAGCGGTCTCGAGGAGCATTTGAGTTGGCGCTTCGTATTCGGTGACGGCGCTCGAGAGGTCCATCGACGAATTCTACGAAGTCGCCTCGCGCTTTGCGGGGTCGACCATGCGCGTGAGTCCCTCTTGGACCATCGAGACGCAGAGTTCGCCTCCCTGATTGAAGAGAAAGCCTCGCGCGAGACCTCGGCCCCCGTGGGCGATGGGCGAGTCCGTGTCGTAGAGCATCCACTCGTCGGCCCGCACGTCGCGATGAAACCACATGCAGTGGTCGAGACTCGCGACCATGAACGAGCCGTCGTCCCAGCGGACCGAGTGTGGCGCGAGTACTGAGTCGAGCAGACTCATGTCACTCGCGTAGGTGACGACACACGCGTGCAGGAGAGGATCTTCAGGCAACTCACCGTCGGCCTTGAGCCAGATCTGCGTGCGCGGCTCTCGGTCGCGGTGGGGACTCCACGGCAGCTCGCCGAGGAATCGTTGGTCGATCGGGTGATCGCGTTTTGACCATTCGTCGGCGTCACCCCATTCGGCCTTGACTCGTTCGAACAGCGGGGCGACGGTCTCGGGCCCGGGCACGACCGGCATCGCGACCTGGTGCTCGAGGCTCACCTCCTCGATGTGAAAACTCGCCTGCATGTTGTAGATGGCCCGGCCGTGCTGGATCGCCACCACGCGCCGCGTGGTGAAGCTGCGCCCGTCACGGATGCGGTCGACTTCGTAGAGGATCGGGACACGCGGGTCGCCCGGGCGCAGGAAGTACGAGTGCAACGAATGCACGCGGCCCTGATCCACCGTGCGACCGGCCGCCATCAGGGCCTGGCCCGCGACCTGGCCGCCGAAGGTGCGCTGGCGCTCGCCCTCGGGATGCTTGCCCCGATAGACGTTTACCTCAATGGTTTCGAGATCGAGCAGGTCAATGAGGAGGTCGAGGGCTTCAGACATCTCTCTAGTGTGACACCACCCTCGGTACGCCGGACCTTGCCCAGTAGGATGGCAGCCATGCCCCAGCTGCTTCGCCGCCTTCTCGCGTGGTCTCGAACCCATGAGGGACGCAAGATCATCCGCTTCACTTCGGTCTCCGCGGTGTCGACGGCGGTGTCGTTCACTTCGATCGCGATCCTCTACGGCTTTCACATCATTCCGGGCGTGATCTGGGCCACGGTCAGCGGCAACCTCATCGCGACGTTGCCGTCGTACTACCTCAATCGCAGTTGGACGTGGGGTAAGCGCGGCCGTAGTCACTTTCGCTCCGAGATCGTTCCGTTCTGGCTGATGTCGTTCCTGGGGATCGGCGTGTCGATGATCGGCGCGACGTGGGCGCGCGCCGAAGTGCACTCGCACCACTGGGCCCACCTGATCAACACCGGACTGGTGTCGTTCACTAACTTGTTTAGTTTCGGTCTCTTCTGGTTTTTGAAGATGATGGTCTTCAACCGCATCTTCCACGACCACACGCTCGAAGAGATGGACGAGCACCTCACCTCGGAGGAGATGGGGCTTCGCTAGTCGCGAAAGTTGGTGAACTGCAGGGGGACTGACATGTCGGCCTCTTTGAAGAGGGCAATCGCCTGCTGGAGGTCATCGCGTTGTTTACCGGTGACGCGCACCTGATCACCCTGAATCGATGAATTGAGATTCTTGACGCCCATCTCCTTGACCATCTTGTTGATCTGCTTGCCGACATCTTGGGTGATGCCCGCCTTCAAGGCGACCTTCTGACGCGCGGCCCCCTGACTCGCCTCGTCGATCTTGCCCGGATCGAGCGACTTGAGTGAGACCGATCGCTTCACCATCTTCTCCTCGAGCAGTTGGTAGAGCGCGCGAAGTCGGTCCTCGGTCGAGGCACTGAGCGCCAGTTCCTTCTCGCTGAACTCGACCTTGGCGTTGGTGTTCTTGAAGTCGAATCGCGTCGTTGCTTCGCGGTTCGTCTGGTCGACGGCGTTACGAACTTCCTGCAGGTCGATCTCGGAGACGATGTCAAAGCTCGGCATGGCCAAAGCGTAGATGCTCGGCGGCGG
>JADGOK010000286.1 GCA_017882985.1 Acidimicrobiales bacterium | reverse complement strand
GCGGCGGCTCCAATTCCGTCGCTCGCGCCCGTGATGACGATCACCTTCTCGCTCATGAATCTCTGCGGTCAGCTGGTTGACTCGCTTGGGGCGCGTTCATCGTGGCTTCAGTCTCGTTCATTGACCACTTCCGTGTAAGGGACTCAGCGCCTTCGCGGCCATCGCACGACCGCAGCGTCGACAGCGATGCGAATGATGTGAATCGAACCGACGGGTTGTTCAAAGGGGCGCGACGTCCCACAGATGGTGCATGGGATCGTGCAACCCGAGCGTGCCCAATGACGCGATGGTGTAGCCAGTACCGTCGGAGCGGGTTCCGCTTCGCTGCCACTGATCACCGTCGAGCGAGTCGAACTTGTCAGCGAGGACGCCCGCCGCAACGAGGAGATCGCCCAAGACGATCGAAGGATTTTGCAGGTCGTACCGCTCCTCGACGGCGGTGGCGTCCTGATCCCAGTTCTGGAACACCGGATTGTCCTCGCGCAGCATCAATTCGAGACGAACGTCAAATATCCGATAGACGTCGCGAACGTGGCACGAGTATTCGAGCGCGGACCATCGGTCGTCACTCGGTCGCACGTTGGCGTCCGTTCGGTTGAGAATCGGTACCCACGCGGCGGCGTTCGCCCGCATGGTCCGACTCACCATTTCACGGGGGTGCTCGCTCGAGTTGAAGCCGCACTCGGGGCACGGACGTTCGACCACCCAGGTCCAGTTCTTGGTGTCGGGCGTGATGGGCATAGGGAGAATCTATGTCCTAGGCCCTCTCGTCGTTTCGTCCTGAGTGTGCCCCTCTTTGGAACGGCACGAGGGGCGACGTCACTGGTGACCGGCCTTAGGCTTGGCGCGTGAGCAATGAAGTACTGGGCGCCGACGTCTTTTATCGTCACGCGTTGTCGCCCGAGGATCGTGAACGCCTCCCTCGTTACCGTCATCTCCTCGACGCGCTGGCGCTGTCGCCCGTTGCTACGCAGTTGCTTGACGCGACACCGCCCGAGCAACGCAACCCGATGCTCATCTTGGCGGCGCTGCACTTCAACGCGCTGAACGGCGAAGCGACGCTGGCACCGCTGTACGAGGCAATCGGCGAAGTCGATCCGGAGGACTTCGCCCAAGGCGTGGTCGGTGCGCTCGAGCGCGACCCCACGTTGGTGAGTGGGCATCTTCATCGCCGTACCCAGACCAACGAACCGGGACGCAGCGCGATACTGGGACAAGTACTGCGGGCGCTCGCGGATCGCGGCACGAGTGACGTCCATCTGATCGACGTCGGGACCTCGATGGGGTTGAATCTCTACCCCGATTTCTACCGGACCAACAGCGGTGACGATGGTGATCTGTTGAACTTCGAGGTTCTCGAACTCGCCGAACCCCTCGTCGATACTCCGCTGCCCGCCATTCACCAGCGCGTCGGCATCGATCTCAATCCTCTCGACCCCCAGACGAGCGATGACGTTCAGTGGCTGAAGGCATGCCTTTGGCCCGAAGAGCCGCTGCGTAGACGACGCCTCGAGGCGATGCTCGAGGCGATGTTCTCTTGGCCACCGGCGTCACGACGGCGCGGTTCGGCATTGGACGTGATCGATGACGTGATCGACTCGTGCCCCTCAGGCGCGACACCCGTGGTGTTCCACTCCTGGGTCGCGGCCTACTTCAGCCGCGCCGACCAGGTCACGTGGCGCGAAACGATGATTCGCCACACGAGGTCGCGTGCCATCTGGGTCTACTTCGAGTACCCGCCGGCCGTGAAGGGGCTCAATCCTCCCGCTGCGACGGCCGCCTCGCCGCGTCCGGGCGGATCACAGATCGTCGTTACCGAATGTGGACGAGAGCAAGCGTCGTGGGGGTGGACGCACCCGCACGGTCGCTGGATCGCACTCAGCCCGCCCGGTTGATCCAGCGTCGGTGGGAATCCCACACGTCGGTAAGTGGTCGTGGGGGTCTGAGACGAGGCGGCGTGTTGTTCAGAGGCGACGAAAGGGCTCAATCCTTGGTGAACCAGGGCACCACGGGCGAGGTTCGTTGTTGGTATTCGGAGTATTCGGGATAGCGCGAGAGCGTGATCTTCTCGGTGAACCGGGTTGAACCAATGAACAAGAGCGTAAGCAGGACTGCGCCGATGACTGTCCAAGGGACGGGTGAGTCGGCCGCGGCCGCGCCCATGAAGAAGAAGACCCACCACTGAGCCAATTCAAAGAAGTAGTTGGGGTGACGACTGAATCGAAAGAGCCCCGTCTGGAGGAACTGAGGGTTCGCCGGTCGACCCGCCGTTCGTTCGGCGAGTTTCCATGATTGGAAGCTCCACTGTTGGTTGTCCGCCACCGTTTCGCCAACCGTGCACGCGAGAAAGAGGATCGCGAGGACGACGTCGAGCGCAGAGAACGCGGTACTCCGGTGTTGGTACGCGGTGAGGGCCGGCAACGTAATCAGTACGAGAATCACGTTCTGGTAGAACACGATGAAGAAGAAGTTGAAGAGTTGGAACTGCCGGGAGTTCATCTCGGCACGAAGAACGGCCCACCGGTAGTCCTCGAGGCCGGTGTAGCCGCCCTTTCGGGCGAGA
>JADGOK010000023.1 GCA_017882985.1 Acidimicrobiales bacterium | reverse complement strand
ACACCAGCGAAGAATGTTGTGATCCGGTCCTTTGACACAGTCCAGGATCACCCGCGCGCGTACGCAGAATCTCTAGCACGTCGCTCTTTGGAGCGGACGAAACCGTGCAATGATCAACCGTGATGCAACAGGCCGCATGAGAATTCGTCCGACACTCATGACAGCTACCTTGCGCATCACGCCGGTGCAACGACAGAATTGTCAGTAGCAGCCATGGCAAAGCAAAATGATTCACGTCTCGAGCAGTGTCAGAAGGCCCGGCGCGGCATTAGATCCCTGGTGGCCGACCGCCGAAGCCATTCGGCCCCATTCCGGGGTTATTGAGTCCATTGAATAATCGTCGTCGTCGGCGCGCGCTCGCCGCCTCAAGGGCTACCACGCCCAACACCGCGTCACCGAGATCCGAGGGTTTCGCATCACCCGCATTGGCCGTCCCATCATTCGCGGTCCCGGCGCCATTGGCTCTTTGGCGTGAGAAGTAGAGAGCACTCGCGGCTCCCCCGATGAGTCCAAAGACCAGAAGAACACCACCGATGAGTTGGACGATGTGACCAATGTTGGGCGCGGGGATGGCGAGCCCTTGTTGGTTGGCACTGTTCTGCATGGCGGACATGACTGAGCCGACGATGAGAAACATGATGCCGCCGACGACGGCGCCAATGCTGCTGTAGATCACGTAGGCCAAGACACCGATCTCGACGAAGCTCCACTTCTTCTTCTCTGCCACGCGATTCTCGTTTCTCTTGCGACCGTCCAAAGACCGCATCGTACTTCTGCGGCACGTGCTGAGCGGTGCGCAGGTCCAAAAGTGATCAGTTCGATAAGAAAATTCTTGGGCGACGATTTCATCTACGCGGCCGCGACATCCTCTCGGACACCGAAGACGCCGGGACTGATGTCCCGGCGTCTTCAAACAGCGCGGTGCGTCAGCGCACCGATGCTCGTTAGTGGATCAGTACCTTGAGCGCGTCGTGCTTGGACGCGTTCCCGAAGACCTCGTACGCCTCCATGATCTGGTCGAAGGAGAACGTATGGGTGACGAAACTCTCGGCGGGCAGCTTGTGCTCGGCGACGAGCTTCAGCAGCATCGCCAGGGTGTTCGTGTTCACGAGTCCCATGGAGATGTCGATGTTCTTGATCCACAGTTCGTTAAGCGCGAGGTCCACTGACTTCCCGTGGACGCCGATGTTGGCAACGGATCCTCCCGGTCGCACGATCACTGTCGCCATCGTGAACGTCTCGGGAACGCCGACCGCTTCGATCGCGACGTCGACACCGTGACCGTCGGTCATCGCGAGCACCTGCTGTTTCCAGTCCTCGTCACCGGAGTTGACGATGTCGGTCGCGCCGAAGTCCTTCGCCCGGGCCAGACGCGACTTATCAAGGTCGATCGCGATGATCTTGGACGGGCCGTAGAGTCGCGCCGACATGACCGCCGAGAGCCCCACGGGGCCCGAGCCGATGACCGCGACGACGTCGCCGGGCTGCACGTGGCCGTACTGGACGCCGATCTCAAAACCGGTCGGCAGAATGTCCGACAGCAAGATGCCTTCGGACTCGGTGACGCCCGCGGGCAGCTTGTAGACCGAGTTCTCCGCAAAGGGAACGCGCACGTACTCCGCCTGGGTGCCGTCAATCATGTAGCCGAAGATCCATCCGATGCCCGCGACGCCCTCGGGGTCGAGGCAATGGCTGTAGAGGCCCTGTCGGCAGTTCGAGCAACGTCCGCACGAACTCACGCAGGAGAGAATGACGCGGTCGCCAACGGCCAGTTGCGTGACGCCACTGCCGATCTCGGTTATTTCGCCAATCCCCTCGTGTCCGAGGATTCGCCCGATCTCCACCTCGGGCACGTCACCTTTGAGAATGTGCAAGTCGGTACCGCAGATCGTGGTGGCGACCATCTTGACAATCACGTCGGTCGATTCCTTGATCACCGGGTTGGGAACTTCCTCCCACGCCTTCTTTCCCGGACCTTTGTATACGAGTGCCTTCATGGCGAATCTCCTGAGTTTCTCTAGTTCGAGCAGCTTCCTGCCGGTCGCGAAACCGAAATGACCCGTTGAAGTCACTCCGCTCTCCATTGACGAGCGTAAACACGGCATTGCTCACGTTGACGGGTCAAAAGTCACTTCGTCCGCAGGCCCAGTGTGACGAGAGCTCGTGCTACTGCACGCGGCTCAGCGCACGAGACGGCGAGGAGCAACGCTGACGGCCTTCGAAGGTCACCCTGATCAGTGCTTGTTCGCGTCATCACTGCTCCAACACCCGGGTCGTCGTGGGGGCGACTGTCACGCGATTGAACGTGGAAACTCCCCTTTAGGATTTCCGCAGTTCACATAATGATCTTGCCCATCACCCGATCCACACCGGACCGATGAACCCCGATCAAGACGACCAAGGAGTGCGAATGAGCAACGAAGACACGGTGGCGAAGAGCACTGCGAACGCCACGAACGCGTGGAACGCGACGATCATTGAGGAGTTTCGCGCCAATGAAGGAAAGGTCGGCGGACCCTTCGAAGGAGCGCCCGTACTGCTCCTGCACACCAAAGGCGCCAAGTCGGGCCTCAATCGAGTCAACCCGATGATGTACCTCCAAGAGGGTGAGCGAATCTTCGTGTTCGCCTCCAAGTCCGGTGCCGACACCGATCCGGACTGGTTCCGCAATCTCGTCGCCAACCCCGCCGTCAGCGCCGAAATCGGTAGCGCCACACTGTCGGGTACGGCCACTCCCCTCGCGCTCGAGGAGCGCAACCGCGTCTACGCGATCCAGGCCGGGCGCTATCACGGTTTCGCCGAGTACGAAGCAAAGACCAGCCGCGTCATTCCGGTCGTCGAGCTGTTCCTGTCGTAGGTTCGACCGCGCCGTCACGGCACTGATCGTGATCGGCGCCCGTCCGACAACGACTCAGAGCACCAAAGCGCCATCGACGCGTCGCGGAATCCCGAGCGGATTGTCCTCGCGCAACGACGCGGGCAGCCACTCGTCGGGGACCGACTGGTACGAGACGGGTCGCAGCCAACGCCGCAGTGACGTCGCGCCGACCGACGTGTGCAGCGACGACGTCGCGGCGGGCAACGGGCCACCGTGCTGCATCGACCACGACACGCCCACGCCGGTGGGAAAGCCGTTCACGATCACCCGGCCGGCTTTGCGTCGCCCGACGTCGAGCAGCGCCGGACCGTACGGGTCGCCCTCCTCGGCCAGGAGCGTGAACGTCAGCGCCGGGTCGAGAGACTCGAGCGACGCGAGCAACTCGCCTTCTCCTGCGTAGCGCACGAGGATCGCGAGCGCGCCGAAGCACTCGGTCTCGAGCACCGAGCGATGTTCACCTCGCAAGGTGGCGACGTCGGTGACGACGAGGACGCCCTCGGCGCCCGACGCGGTCGCCGCGTTGGCCGAGCGGGCGACCAACGCGACACCGGGTACCGACAACAGTTGCGCGACGCCGTCGTCGAAGCGGTCGCGTATCGCCTCACTGAGCATCGACGCGCCCGCGAAGTGGGTCATCGCGTCCTTCGCCGCCGCGAGCACCGCGTCGCCCTCGGGTCCGCTCGGCACGAAGAGCAGACCGGGTTTGGTGCAGAACTGACCCGAGCCGAGCGTGACCGAACCGACCAGACCTTCGCCCAAGGCCTGGGCGCGGGCCTTCGCGGCGAGTGGCGTCACCACCAGTGGGTTGACGCTGCCCAACTCGCCGTAAAAGGGAATCGGATCGGCTCGCGACTGCGCGCGTTCAAAGAGCGCGCGACCGGCCGGGTAGGAACCGGTGAACCCCACCGCGGTGACGTGGGGGTCCTCGACGAGCGCTACGCCAGCGGCGAGACCAAAGAGCAGTTGGACGGTCGCCTCGGGGGCGCCACACGAGAGTGCCGCGCGCTGCAGGGCCTCGAAGGTGACCTTCGACGTCAAGGGATGGGCCGGATGGGCCTTGATCACGACCGAGCAACCCGCCGCGAGCGCCGACGCCGTGTCGCCGCCGGGCACCGAGAACGCCAACGGGAAGTTCGACGCGCCAAAGACGCCGATCGGACCGAGGGGCTCGAGTTGGCGACGTAGATCGGGCAGCGGCCCCATCGGCGAGTCGTAGGCGTGATCGACGCTCGCTTCGAGGAATCCCCCGTCGCGCACGACGGTCGCGAAGAAGCGGAACTGAAAGCAGGTCCGGCGAAGTTCACCGGTCAGGCGGGCGACGCCGAGACCGGTCTCCTCGTCGGCGGTGGCGATGATGGTCTCGGCGTCGGCCTCGAGCGAGGCCGCGAGTGCATCGAGCAGGTCTGCGCGCCACGACAGGGATTGCCCGGCCAGCCACGCAGCGGCGGCGGCGGACGCCTCGCCCGCGGCGGCGACCTCGTCGAGCGTCGATTCGTAGAACCCTGAGGGGTGCCGCTCCCCGCTCACGGGATTGACGCTGACGACCTCGTCCATCACTTCTCCTTCATGGTGAATCGGCCCACCGGCTCGCCCACGACGCCGACCGAGATCGACGTCAGGTCGTGTCCGCACAGTGACGCCAACGCGACGCGGTCGAGTTGCTCGCCGTAGAAGGCCAGGTTGGTCGGCGAGAGGATGTACTCGCCCGTCCAGTCATCGAACAGGCAGGTCAACTTCCCCGTCTGATCGAGACGCCAGAGTTGGTTGGGTTGGTAGCACGAGACGTAGAGCGCGCCCTGCGCGTCAAAGGCGAGGCCGTCGGGCACGCAACGCTCGAGCATCGTGACCAACTCGCTCTGCCCACCGCCGAGCGCCACGCGCCACACGCCGGGCAACGCCGACGCGACGTAGTAGAGGTAGTCGTCGCGTACCGCGAGTCCGTTGGCGAAGGCCACCGGCGCGACGTCGAGTCGAGAGGAGACCCCGTCGACGCCGATGGCGACGATCGATCCGTTTGGCGTCTCGAACGATCCCGAATCGGACACGTACAGTGTCCCGTCGGGGCCGAAGGCCGGGTAGTTCGGATAGTTGATCTCGTCGCCGTAGCGCGTCGGCGCGCCGCCGGGCACCCAGGACCACACGGTGTGATTACCCACGTCGCACAGGTACAGGGTCCCCTCGTGGTCCAACGCGATGCCGAGCAGCACGCCCCACGTGATGACCTCTTCGACGACAACCGTGCCGTCGAGTTCGATCCGGTAGATCTGCCCCGCTTCGCCCCCCGCCCACAGACAGTGTCGCGTCGGGTCCCAGCAGATTCCTTCGGCGTGATCGAGACCTTCGGCCAGCACGCGTAGGTCGAGCGACGCCGGCAGGTGCGCGCGGTTCACGACGCAACCGCGCGAAGCGACGCGCCCGTCTCGGGATCGAAGAAGTGGAAGTTATCAACGTTGAGACGCAAGGTGACCCTTCCTCCCTCGTGCACGTCGGCGCGCGCGCCCAGTCGCGCGACGACGCGCGATCGACGCCGCACCGGCACCCCGTCGTCGCGAGGTATCTCCTGCTCGACGATCCCGCTGTCGGCGCCAAAGGAGAGGTAGGCCAGCTTCTCCGATCCGAGCGCCTCGCGCAGGTCAACGGTCGCCTCGAGCAACACGCCGCCCTCGCCACTGGCGAGTTCGAGGTCCTCGGGACGTAGACCAAAGACCACCCGGGCGCCGATCAACTCTGCCAGTCGATGGCTCGTCCGGTACGACGCGGGCACGACCACGTTCTGGTCGCCAAAGCGCAGGACGAGTTCGCCGTCCTGGTCCTGCAGTGAGGCAAGGATGAGATTCATCGGCGGCGAACCGATGAACCCGGCGACGAATTCGTTGACCGGGTGGTCGTAGAGATCCTGAGGGGTGGCGACCTGTTGCAACGCACCGGCGCGCATCACCGCCACGCGATCGCCCATCGTCATCGCTTCGGTCTGGTCGTGGGTGACGTAGATCGTCGCCACGCCGAGCAGGCGCTGGATCCTCGTGATCTCGGTGCGCATCTCGACGCGAAGCTGGGCGTCGAGGTTCGAGAGCGGCTCGTCCATCAGGAAAGCTTGGGGCTCGCGCACGATGGCGCGCCCCATCGCGACGCGCTGGCGCTGACCGCCCGACAGCGCCTTGGGGCGCCGGCCCAGGTACTCGGTCAAGCGCAGGATCTTGGCGGCCTCTTGAACCCGGCGATCAATTTCGTCCTTGGGCAGTTTGCGCACCTTCAACGCGAATCCCATGTTTTGGGCGACGGTCATCTGGGGGTAGAGCGCGTAGTTCTGAAAGACCATGGCAATGTCGCGGTCCTTGGGCAGCACGTTGTTCACGATCGTGCCGCCGATCGACATGACCCCGTCGGTGATCTCCTCGAGGCCGGCAATCATTCGCAGCGCCGTCGTCTTGCCACAGCCCGACGGGCCCACCAGGACCATGAACTCACCTTCGGCGACCGTCAGGGACAGTTCCTCCACGGCTTTGGTACCACCGGGGTAGACCTTGACCACCCGGTCAAACACGATTTCAGCCACTAGGACCTCTCCTCATCTTCATCCTCATCGATCGATCCCGAGCGTCAGTCCTCGCACGAGGAACCGCTGGAATCCGAGATACACGATCATCGCCGGCAGTGCCGACACCAACGAGCCCGCCATCAATTGGGGAATTGACGTCGTTCGTCCCGCCGCCAACGCGGCCAGACCGACGGTGATGGGACGTTCCGCGGGGTTCTGCAGAAACAACAGACCGACCAGGAGATCATCCCAGATCTGAATGAACTGCAGCACCGTGACCGTGGCGATGGCGGGCAACGCCATGGGCAGCGCGAGGCGCCACAGGACTCCCCAGTACCCCAGTCCGTCGACGATGCCGGCCTCGATGAGCTCGTCGGGGACGCGGCGAAAGTACGTGGTGAACAGGAAGATCGAAAAAGGCGTGCCGAGCGCGGCGTAGACGAGCACGGCGCCGAGGTAGCCGTTGGTGAGACCGAAGCGGGCCACGTTGACGTACTCGGGGATGACGATCGCCTGGAGCGGCACCATCATCGCGCTCACCATCCCCAGAAAGACGAGGTTGCCGAAGCGGTACTGCAGTTTGGCGAAGGCGAAACCGGCCATCACCCCGACGACCAGGATGATCGCGATCGACGCCGTGCACACGATCGTCGAGTTGAGGAGCTGCTGATAAACGGGCAACGTCGAAGCGAGCTGGCGCCAGCTCTGGGTTGACGTTCCGTGGCCCGTCAGGTACTGGTTCTGGGTCTTGAAGCTCGTCACCAACATGACGAAGAATGGGTACAGCATGACGATCGCCATGAGGACCATGGCGAAGAAGATCGCCGTGCGAGTGACCACGCGACGACGCGAGGACGTCACGCGCACGCTCATCGGGGAGCTCACCACGCTCATCAGTCGCTCGCCCGGATGAGCCGCAGCTGGACGATGCCGACGACCGCGGTGATGAGAAAGAGAATCAACCCGTAGAGAGCGGCCGTGCCGAACTGGCTCTGCTGGAAGCCCGTCTGGTACACGAGGAACTCCATCGTCGTCGTGGCGTACCCGGGTCCGCCTCCGGTCATAACAAAGATCAGACTGAAGAGCGCGGAGAACGCCGATATCACCGTCATGACGAACGCGAGTTGGATGAAGCGACTGAGGTGGGGCAACGTGATGTGGCGAAAGATGCGCCACGAACCGGCTCCGTCAATCCTCGCGGCCTCTTCGAGGCTCGTGTCCAAGGTTGCCAGACCGGTCAAGAAGATCATTGTGTTGGTGCCGATGGTCGAGAACACGAACGTGATCCCCAACGCGATCAACGCCGTTGATTCCGATCCGAGGAGGTCGGTATGGACGTTGGACAGTCCGACGTGGCCCAACAGCGAGTTGAGCGTTCCCGAGTACGCGAAGAAGTGCTCGGCGACGAGACCGATGACGACCCACGAAATCGCGGTCGGCAGGAAGTAGATGGAACGAAAGACCTTCCAGCCGGCGACCCGCTGGTGCAGCATGACCGCGACGGCCAGGGGTATGGCCAGCGCGAAGGGAACCGACAGCAGAAGCAGGGCGTTATTCTCGAGCGCCCGCCACATCGTCGGGTTGTGCAGTGCCTGCCACCACGTCGACGGTCCAATCCATTGCGTGGTCAGTCCGTCCCAGTA
>JADGOK010000022.1 GCA_017882985.1 Acidimicrobiales bacterium | reverse complement strand
TCGAGGAGCGCGCCGGTCAATTCTTCGATCTGCCCATCGGCGAGACTGATTTCGGTTTCATGACTTTCGTCGTTTCCGTCAAAGACGCCAAGCGTAGCCTACTCGGTGCGACAACACACGTCGATGGCACGGCCCGCATTCAGACCGTTGCGGTCGACACCAATCCGCGTTTCCACAGGCTAATAACCGAATTCGGCAAGCTAACGGACATTCCGATCCTTCTGAATACGTCCTTTAACAACGACGCAGAGCCACTAGTGGATTCGGTGCGCGATGCGATCGTCGGCTATCTCACGACCGGCCTTGACGCGTGGCGCCGCGTGCAGGACGTCAACCTGACGTCGGTCTACCTGTGCTGCAAGTACGGCATCCCGCACCTTCTCGAGCGCGGCGGCGGTTCAATCATCAACACCGCGTCCTTCGTCGCGGTACTCGGCTCGGCGACGTCGCAGGTCTCCTACACCGCGTCCAAGGGTGGCGTGCTCGCCATGAGCCGCGAACTCGGTGTGCAGTTCGCCCGACAAGGGATTCGCGTGAACGCCCTCTGCCCGGGACCGGTCAACACCCCGTTACTCCAAGAGCTCTTCGCCAAGGACCCCGAGCGGGCGGCCCGACGCCTCGTGCACGTGCCGATGGGGCGATTCGCCGAACCCGACGAGATCGCCAAGGCCGTGGTGTTCCTCGCCAGCGACGACTCATCGTTCATCACGGCTTCGACCTTCCTCGTCGACGGCGGTATTCACGGGGCGTACGTCACGCCGCTCTAGGACGTAGACACCGGGCGTCCCCGCCAAAGTTCCAAATAGATCTACGAGGTCGCTTTCGCGCCGTCGGGTTTCGGGATGAAGTAGTCACTCAGGTACTTCTCACCCTCGTCGCAACAAATCGTCACGATCGTCGCCGACGCGGGCAACTCCTCGCGCAAGCGCTGGGCGGCGATCATGTTCGCTCCGGAGCTGGGGCCGACCAGCAGACCGTTCTCACGGGCCAGCCGGCGCATCTCGGCGACCGCGTCGTCACTGTGCACCGCGACCACACGATCGACGATCGACTGGTGTCGCTGGTAGATCATCGGGACGAAGCCGTCCGAGATGCCCTCGATACGGTGCAGTCCCGTGTCGCCGCAGAGAATCGTGCACGACTCGCTCGGCTCGAGGGCCACGATGAGCACGTCCGGATTGACCGCGCGCATCGCCTCGCCGACGCCGATCAGCGTGCCCCCGGTGCCGACGCCCATTACGAACGCGTCGGGAAGCGTGCCCTCGGGAAGTTGCGCGATGATCTCGGGACCCAACCACGTACGATTCTCCTCCACGTTCCACTCGGACTCGAACTGGTGGGGCGCGAAGTAGCCCGCCAGATCGCCCAATCGGCTCGCCTCTTCGAGTGCCTCGTTGACGTGGAAGGTACCAACGGAATGCACCTGCGCGCCGAAGGCCACCGAGATCGCCGTGCGCTCAGGACTGAGCCCTTCGGGCATGACGACCAGCATCTTGTAGCCGCACACCGCGGCCACCATGCTCATGGCGTTGCCGGTGTTACCACTCGACGCCTCCACGATGGTGTCGCCCGGTCGAAGCAGTCCCTCGCGCTCCGCGCGCTCGATGATGTAGCGCGCCATACGCGCTTTGATCGATCCCGACGGATTGAGATATTCGAGTTTCAACCAAACGCCGTTGACTTCAATGAGAGGTGTCGAACCAATGGCGTCGAGGACCGTCGCGCCAGGGCGAGGAGAGGGCTTCATTGACGTCTCCAGTCAGCTTCACGTTCCTGTCGTCCACACTAGGACGCTTCGCCAGCCGCGTCGATGTTGCGACGGGCCGACGAACTCACCTACTCGACGAGGAAATTAGTGAACTGCCAGGGATCGTCAACGTCCAACGTGCGTCCGGACCACTCGTCAAACCAGTCGACGTGAGTAGAGACCGGGTCCCAGTCGAGCGGTCCCGACCACGTGGTGCCCACGTAGGGCATGGCGACGTCAAGGACGTCGCGCCACGGCAGTTCGTCGGGAACGTGCACGCCGGACCTCGGTGCGTTGAGCATCCAGTCAATCGCGCCCAGGATTGACGCGGCGACCTGGATCGTCGTGGCGTTCTGGTTCGGTGCCACCGATCGCGCTTCGGCGATGGTCGTCTGCATCCCGGTCCACCACGACTTGTACGGGTGGCCCATCAGCAAGACACCGAGTTCGTCGCGTCCCGAGATGATCTCGTTGTTCATGATGCGCTGGCGCTCCGGGTAGGCGTACTCGTTCCCCTCAAGTTCGACGAAACTGGCCCACGCCGCGTCGCTCGGGCAGTAGGCGTAGTGCACCGTCGGCCGATAAATCGCCACGTCACCATTCCAGACCGTCAGGTGATCACAGATCGTGAAGGCCTCACCGTGGCGGATGACCATGCCCACGATCGGACCGGAAGGCACGCGTGAACGCACGATCGTCTTGTGCGCCATCTGGGCGAAGCAGATCTGGTTGAGCGGCCCTTCGCCCTCGTGGGTCAGCCCCAGGCGCGGCAGCGTCTTCTCGTGCGTGCCCCATCCGACTTCGGCCGGAGCGACGCCCTCTTCGTAGAAGCCGTCAACGCTCCAGGTGTTGACGAACTCGCCCACTTCCTTCGGCCGGTCCGCGATCTGCGTGTCGCGTTCGGCGATGTGGATCGATTTCACGTTGAGCAACTGTGCGAGCACGTTGTACTGCCCGTGCGAGAGCGCGTCACGAATCGATTCGTGTCGCTCAGCGAGCAGACCGTCAGCGAGGACCGCCGCGGCGATCTCGCTCAACGCCTGCTTGGTGAAGTGGCTGACGAGTCCGGGATTGGCCCCGTGTTCGACCACGGCCGACGGGCCGTCATTCGAGCCCCAGCTCGCGATCTGGCGGCGCAGCGCCATGTGGCGAAAGTAGAGCGTCCGTTCCTGGGGCGTCGCCGAACTGGGGTCGTCGTAGGGATCCCACACTTCGACCGAGGTGTTCAGATAGCGCACGTTGTGGGAGCGGCACCAGTCGAGCAACTCCGCCAAGCCAATATTCCACGCCAGGTCGATCAGCAGGTCACCGTCGCCGAGATGCGCACTCAACGTCTCGACGAGGTTCGCCGCGGTGATCTCGAACTGCTGATAGTGAACCCCACGAGCCAGTGACGGCGCAATGCGGTCTCGATTGTCTCGACTCTCTAGAACGGTGACCGACGAAGGTTCGAAATCGAAGTGCTCAAGCAGGAGCGGGAGTAGGCACTGGGCCACCGATCCGCACCCGAGAATGACAACACGACCGGGCAGGTGGAATTCGCTCAATTAGGACCTCTGACTGTTGGAGTAACGGCAATTCGCCACCATCGACCCTATCGCCAATCACTGATCGTCCCGATGGTCGCGTGGGCACCGCGTCGCGTCGTGAACCCGAGTAGCGAACGCGACCTACGAGACGGTCATGCCGCCGTCGACGGCAATGTCGGCACCCGTGAGTGCGGACGACGCGGGTGAACAGAGCCACGTGATGGCCGCGGCGATCTCGATCGGATCGATCAGTCTCCCGATCGGCTGCTGCGCCGCGAATGCTTCGCCGCTCTCGAGGCCGTACACCTTGGCTGACGCTTCGAGGATGGCCGTGCGCGTCGAGCCCGGACTCACGACGTTCGCCGTGACGCCGAACTCGGCGAAGTCCATCGCGACGCCGCGAATCAGTCCCACCACGGCGTGTTTGGCCGCCGTGTACGCCGCGAGATGACGTAGGCCGATCGAACCGGCGGCCGACGCCACCGCGACCACGCGTCCATTCGCCTGGGTCCCATTGGCGATCAGCGTTGGCGCGGCGGCCTCGATCAATCGTCGGGTTCCGAGCACGTTGACCGACCAGACGGCGTCCCAGGCCTGGTCACTGATCTCCCACAGCGGTCCGCCGGCGCCGATCACACCCGCACACGCGACGACCGCGTCGAGTCGTCCAAAATGGCGCGTCGCAGTCTCAACCGCCAGTTGCATGTCCGTCGCGCTGCGTACGTCGCCCACGAGACCGAGAACCGCCTCGCCGTGTCGATCGACCACGTCGTCGAGGTCGGCGGGCGTCGCCATGGCGTACGCGATGTCCGGGATGTCGCGACAACGATCGACCGCGATGACGCGGTAGCCGTCGTTCACCAGGGCGTCGGTCGTCGCGGCACCGATGCCCCTCGCGGCGCCCGTGACGATGGCGACGCGACTCACGAGCCCATCGATCGGTAGAAGTCCGCCGGCGCGATGACGTCGTCGCGACTCAGTTCATCGATGTTCGCGCGTCCGAGGCCCAACATCGTTGATTCGATGCCTCCGCGCAACACGTCGAGCACGTTTTCCACACCGGCCTGTCCGTTGGCCGCGAGTCCCCACAGGTAGGCGCGCCCGATCATCACGGCGCGCGCGCCGAGCGCCAGGGCCTTGACGACGTCGCTACCCCGACGAACCCCACCGTCGAGCAGGACCTCGATCTGATCACCCACTGCGTCGACGATCGCGGGCAGCGAACGGATCGGCGCGGGCGTGCCGTCGAGATTGTTGCCGCCGTGATTGGAGACTGAGAGCGCGCTCGCCCCGAGGTCGACCACGCGACGCGCGTCGTCAACGCGACTGACGCCCTTCACCATGAACGGACCGGGCCACTGCGCCCGCAACCACGCCACGTCGTCCCAACTGGGTAGCGTGCTCTGCATCCATTCGTAGTACGCACCAAAGAACGTCGGCGGCTTCGTGCCGATCGGCGCCATGTTGGGTGTCGTGAGATCGGGAAGGTGGCCGGTCTTGGCGAAGGACCAGAGCCACTGCGGTCGCGCGAGGACTTCGGGCGCCAGTTTCACCACCGCCTTGAGATCGATCTTCTCCGGGATCCAGGGGCTGCCCCAGTCACGGCCATTGGAGAACGTCCAGTCGAGCGTCAAGATGATACCCTTGGCGCCCGCCGTCTCAGCGCGCCGGAGACGTTCGATCATGGTGTCGCGGTCGCCGGACCAGTACATCTGAAAGAAGACCTGACGGTTGACGGCCGTCACGTCCTCGATCGACCGACTCGCGAAGGAGCTGAGGCCCATCGCGACACCGCGACTCGCGGCGGCTCTGGCGACGGCCACTTCACCGTCAGGGTGCACGGCCTGCACGCCAGTGGGCGAAATGATCACCGGCATCGAGACCGACTGGCCCATCACGGTGGTGGAGAGATTGCGATCTCTACAAAGTCCCGCGATATGAGGGGCGAAACCCAACTGGTCGAACGAGTCGAGATTGTCCTTGGACGAAAGACCCTTCTCCGATCCAGCGATCAAGGCTCCGTAGACGGACTTCGGCAGACGCTGTTGGGCGCGACGTTGGGCGACGGCCACCGTCTCGAACCATTTACCCGCCATCAATCCCCCTGAGTCTCATGTGGAGACTACCTGAGGGCTTCGACGCCCCACTCGCGGCTCAACGCGACGAGATCGCGACAGCGACTCGTCGCGAGTGATCCGGCGAGGGCACGCGACGCAACACCACGCGCTTCTTCGCGAGCGCGGTTTCGCCGTGGCCGAAGACGCACTCGGGGTCGGGATCGGTGAGTTCGAGACCCGTGAAGAACTTGGCCGCCATGCACCCTCCGCGACAGGCGTCGTAGGAACCACACGACGAGCACGCCCCCGCACTTCCGGGCTCGCGAAGTGACTTGAACAACTCACTCTCACGCCACACGGCACCAAATCCTTGGTCGCGCACGTTGCCCGCTCGGAACTCATCGTGGATAACGAAGGGGCAGGCGTAGACCTCGCCTACCGGATCGATCAGACAGACCACGCGCCCGGCCCCGCAGAGATTGAGCCCATCGAGCGGGTCGCCCAGTGCCGACAAGTGAAAGAACGAATCGCCGGTCAAGACGTGGGGCCGTTCGAGCAGCCAGTGGTAGAGCTCGCGATTCTGCGCCGACGTCGGACGCAGTGACTCCCACACGTCGACGCCGCGACCCGAGGGACGCAGTCGCGTCAGACGTAACTGCGCCCCGTAGTGAGCGGCCAACCGCTCGAAGGCGTCGAGCTGGGCGATGTTGTCACGCGTCATGACGACCGAGATCTTGAAGGGTCCGAAGCGGGCGTCGGCCAGATGATCCATCGCCCGGCGCGCGGCCTTGTAACTTCCCACACCACGAATACGGTCACTGGTCTCGGCGTCAGCGCCGTCGATCGACACTTGAATATCGAGGTAGTCGATGCCCGCGAGTCGTTGCGCGGCCGCGGCGTCGATGCGGGTGCCGTTAGTGGAGAACTTGACACCCACGTGCTGGGCAACAGCGTGTTCTACCAACTCGAAGAAGTCGCGACGCATCATCGGTTCACCGCCACCGATGTTGACGTAGAAGATCTGCATCGCCGCGATCTCGTCGATCAGCGCTTTGGCTTGCGCGGTGGTCAGCTCGTTCGGGTCTCGACGTCCTGATGAAGAAAGGCAGTGCGTGCAGGCGAGATTGCAGGCGTAGGTCAACTCCCAGGTCAAGCAGATCGGTGCCGCGAGGCCGCGCTCGAATCGATTACGCAGCGAGGTGTCAGCGCCCACAGAGGATCTCCGACGTCACGAGCGACGCGAGTGCCTTCACGTAGCGCTCTCGTTGGCCCGTCGGTATCAGCGCGTCGAGGGCGTCATTGACGCTTTCGTACCCGTCGAGCTGACGAATGAGCGCCACCAACTGCGCGGACTTCAAGAAGACCAATCGGCGATTGTCGTGGTTGTACGCCAGGGCGCCAAATGACTCGTCGCGAAGCGAGACCTGGGGACTGACGCGCCAGGGCGCGGACGCGTCAAAGACGCGAATCGTCGAGAGCGACACGGCTTAGTAGACCCCGCAAAGTCCGTCGATTGACACTTCTTCGACGAGCAGCTCCTCGACCTCCTCGACAGCTACGTCCACTTCTTCAATTGACAACGTCTCGATCGACACGGTTCCTCCTCGAACCTCTCTATTCTGCCGTGTTCGGTGAGCGCCAAGGCGAATCGTGTCAAACTTCGACCATGCGGGACCCGTCACCCTTCGCGCCGTCGCCGGTGGAGGCGCCAGTCGCCGCGGGCACGATCGTCTTCTTAGACCCCGAGGCCACGTTCTACGACCGACAGTTCATCGCCGGAGGCTCCCCGTGGCGCCTTCTGCGCCTGTCGGACAGTTCACGCCTGGTCGCCGAGCGCTGGCAGGGCGGCGGCGTCGTGCGATCGGGCGAGGAGCGATTCGCGCGCACCCTCGTCCAACAGGGCCTTCTCCATCCACTGCACGAGGCGACCGTCTCCCTCGACGACGTCGACGTAGTGATTCCGGTACGCGACGACGTGGCGCTGCTTCGTTCGCTACTCGAGCAGTTCGTCGGCTTTCACGTCACGGTCGTCGATGACGCGTCGCTCGATCCGATGACGTTGAACGAGTGTGCCGCCCAGTTCGGCGTCGATCTCATTCGCCTCGACGAGAATCGGGGACCCGGGGTCGCCCGCAACGCCGGCGTCAACGCCACCGACCGACCACTCCTGTGGTTCGTGGACGTCGACGTTGACATCGACAACGCCCCTGACGTGCTGGCACGACTGGCGAGTCACTTCAACGATCCCCTGGTGGGCGCGGCGGCGCCACGTGTCAGGGGAGGAGCGGGAGCGTCACTTCGCGACCGCTTCGAGCGTCAGTTCGGTCCGCTCGACATGGGACCACGCAGTGGTCTCGCGCTACCTGGCGCCGCGGTCGGGTACGTGCCCAGCGCCTGCTTGCTCGTCCGTCGAAGTGCGCTCGCCGAAGGCTTTGATCCGTCACTGCGCCACGGCGAGGACGTCGATCTCGTCTGGCGGCTACACGATCAGGGGTGGCTCGTTCGCTACGTCGCCGAGGTCGTCGTCACCCACCGCGCACGCGGCAGCTGGCGCCAATGGTGGGGCCAGCGTCTCGCCTACGGCGAGTCCTCGAGCGAACTTGCTCGCCGCCACGGAGCCCGGCTCGCGCCGCTTCGAAGCGACGCGTGGACGCTCGTCGCCTGGGCCAGCACCCTCGTGGGCAAACCCGCGATCGGGGCACGGATTATCCGAATCGCGCGCAACCACCTTCGGGATCGTCTCGCGCCCTCGAGCGACGATCCAGGTCAAGT
>JADGOK010000285.1 GCA_017882985.1 Acidimicrobiales bacterium | reverse complement strand
GTGTACTACCTGTTGAACAAGCCCGACGGCGTCGTCACGACCGCGTTTGATCCACAGGGCCGGCCGACGGTGCTCGACCTGGTTGAATCGAGTGTCCGCATCTTTCCTGTGGGTCGCCTCGACATGAACACCGAGGGACTCTTGATTCTGACCAATGACGGTCGCTTGGCTCACTTGCTCACTCACCCCAGTTCCGGGATCGCCAAGGAGTACCTCGCCCGCGTCGAAGGAGACCCGTCGCCGGCCGCGATCCGCCGTCTGCGAGAGGGCGTGGAACTCGAAGACGGTCTCACCAGCCCGGCGCAGGTCAGTCGCGTCAGCGACGGCCTCTTGCGTATCGTGATCCACGAGGGTCGTAATCGCCAAGTTCGGCGAATGTGCGCCGCGGTGGGTCACGAAGTGACCAGACTCGTTCGTACGCGCATCGGGCCGATTCAAGACGCGACGCTCAGTCCCGGTTCGTCTCGTCAACTCTCTCTCAGTGAAGTGCGACGTCTGATGGAGGCGGTGGGGATGTCCGAGGAACTGGCCTCTACGATGCCTTCATGACAACGCCCATGATCAGAGGACTGCGCGGCGCAACGACCTGCGCGTCGGACACGCCCGAAGAGATCATCGCCGCGACCCAGGAATTGCTAAAGATGCTCATGAAACGCAACAACCTGATGCACGATGACGTCGTGAGTGTTGTCTTCACGACGTCGCCCGATCTCACGTCGGCTTTTCCCGCGACCGCGGCCCGCGGCGTGGGCTTCGGTGATATTCCGCTGCTCTGCGCCAGTGAGATCGACGTACCCGGATCGATGCCCCGGTGCATCCGCGTTCTCATGCACGTGTACACCCTTCGGCCTCGAACTGAGATCCGCCACGTCTACCTGCGCAACGCCCAATCGCTCCGTGATGACCTCCCCGAGTAGCCGCCACGCGCACGTCGTCGGTCTCGGGCTGATCGGGGCGTCGGTCGCCCTGGCACTGCGTCACGCGGGTTGGACGGTCACGGGCACCGATCTCGACGGCGACGTCGTGCTCGCCGCGCTCGCGGCCCACGTGATTGAAGGCGATGTCCCCGCAGCCAACGTCGGACTGATCGTGATCGCGACCCCGGCCGGAAGCGTTGCCGAACTGGCGCGCCAGCTCCTCGACGAGCACGTCAGCCCTTCGCTGATCGTCACCGACGTCGCGGGTGTCAAGGGATCCATCGTTCGCGCCGTCGACGATCCTCGCTTCCTGGCCGGGCATCCGATGGCTGGCTCGGAGCAACGCGGGCTGCGTGGTGCACGCGCCGACCTGTTCAATGGTTGTACGTGGGTCCTGACACCGACCGCCGCGACCCGGCCCGCTACCTACGGCGAATTGCACGGCGTACTTCGTGAGATCGGGGCCAACGTAGTCGCTGTGAGCGCCGACGACCACGATCGATTGGTGGCGCTCGCGAGCCACGTACCGCACTTGCTGGCGGGTGCGCTGATGAACGAGGCGGCCCGGGCGGCCGAAGAGGACGCCGTCCTCCTACAGATGGCGGCCGGTGGTTTTCGTGACATGACGAGGGTCGCGGCCGGTGACCCGACGATATGGCCCGACGTGCTGTTCGAGAATCGTGCGGCCATCGTCCAGACGTTGCGCGCGCTCGAGGAGCGCCTCGAAACGTTGCGGACAGCCCTCGACGACGGCAGTCGTGACGTCGTGGAACGGAGCCTCAGCACCGCGTCGGTCGCGCGGCGTCAGCTGCCCGGACGCGCACTCAGCGCAGAGAACCTGGCGTACCTACGCGTCTCGGTGAGTGACCAACCTGGCGTTCTGGCCTCGGTCACGATGGCCGCGTCGGACCTCTTGGTCAACATCTACGACATCGAGATCGCCCACGGCATTGAGGGTGTGAGCGGCACGCTCTTGCTGGCCATAGACGCCACACAGTCCGAGGTCTTCACCGCGGCGCTCTTGGCGCGTGGTTTCTCCGTGGCGATCGAGCGATGAGCGACGCGAAGCTGGTTGCCCCCGCCCGGTCCCTGCGAGGTTCGCTTCGCGTGCCGGGCGACAAGAGCGCGTCACATCGCGCCCTGATGCTGAGCGCCCTCGCCGACGGCCAAAGCACGATCGTCGGTCTTTCGTCGGGTCACGACGTACGCGCAACGTCGATGATCGTCGAGCTTCTGGGCGCGCGCTTTTCTTTCGCCGGCGACCACGTCCTGGTGGAGGGTCCGAGCGCCGGACTCCGAGCCAGTGGATCGCCACTCGACTGTGGAAACTCGGGCACGACGATGCGCCTCATGGCGGGGATCGTCAGTGGTGTCGCGGGTCGTCACGTCCTGGTCGGTGACGCGTCGCTGTCGAAGCGTCCAATGGACCGAGTGGCGACGCCGCTCCGTCTGATGGGTGCGAAGGTCAGTGGACAGGGCGAACGTCTGACGGCGCCGCTTTCGATTGAAGGTCAAACGGCGCTTCGAGCGATTGAGTACGACGTTCCGGTGCCCAGTGCCCAAGTGAAGTCCGCGGTGCTCTTCGCCGGACTTCAGGCGACCGGCCACACGGTCGTCAGCGAGGACGTGCGAACCCGGTCAACAACTGAGACGATGATGCGCCACGCTGGA
>JADGOK010000284.1 GCA_017882985.1 Acidimicrobiales bacterium | reverse complement strand
GTGAGTGATGAAGCGCTCGCCCGTCTCTACGGTGAAGCCGAAGTCGCCATCGTGCCCAGTCTCTATGAGGGTTTTTCGCTACCGGCGATCGAGGCCATGAGCTGCGGCGTGCCGGTCGTGGCGACGACGGGCGGCGCACTGCCCGAAGTGGTGGGCGTGAACGGTGAGACCGGGCTGCTCGTCGAGCCGAACAACCCCGAGGCGCTGGTCAGCGCCATCGCGCAGTTGCTCGACGACGAAGCGCTGCGCGCACGTCTCGGAGCGAACGGGCGTGAGCGCGTGATGCACCGATTCACGTGGGAAGTGACCGCGCGTGGCACGGCGGCGTGTTACGACGCGATCCTCTCGGGCCGCGCGTTGCCCGACTCGGTGGCGTTCGACTGATGTTGACGGCGAACTACGACCTGCTCGGACTCGAAGACGGCGACAAGGTGCTGGACCTCGGATGCGGCTTCGGCCGTCACGCCTTCGAAGCCGCTCGACGTGGTGCCAGCGTCGTCGCGCTCGACGCCGGGCGTGACGAGGTCGAGGGTGTCGTGGCGACCTTCTTCGCGATGATCGAGGCGGGTGAACTGACCCCGGGCGCGATGCACGCCGCCGCCGTACAGGGCGACGCCCTGCACCTGCCGTTTCCCGACGGATCGTTCGACCGGGTGATCTGCTCTGAAGTGCTCGAGCACATCCCTGACGACCTGGGTGCGATGGCGGAACTGGCGCGGGTGCTTCGCCCGGGCGGCACCATGGCGATCACGGTGCCGCGCTTCGGACCCGAGCTCGTCAACTGGGCGCTCTCTGACTCGTACCACAACGTGCCCGGCGGTCACATCCGCATCTACCGTCGTTCGGTGCTCGAATCGCGGCTCGGGTCGGTGGGACTTCAAGTGAAGGGCCACCACTACGCCCACGGTCTGCACAGCCCCTACTGGTGGCTCAAGTGTCTAGTCGGCACCACGAATGACAAGAACCCCCTCGTTCGCGCGTACCACCGCTTGCTCGTGTGGGACATCATGAAACGACCGCGCGCGACGCGCTGGGCCGAAGCAGTCTTCGCGCCGCTCATGGGCAAGTCGATCATCGTCTATCTGAAGAAGCCCGCCGTCGCGTGATCACGACGACCAGCTTCCTTTCGGGCGTGCCCGGGCTCTTAAGTTCCAAGGAGGTCGCCGCGACGGCGGCGCACATCGCTCGACTCCAGAGCGCGAACGGTCAGATCCCCTGGTTCCCGCGGGGCCACTGCGACCCGTGGAACCACGTCGAGGCGGCGATGGCGCTTACGGTCACGGGTTACGGCGAGGAGGCCCGTGGCGCGTACCGCTGGCTGGCGGCGAACCAGCTCGGCGACGGCAGCTGGTTCAACTACTACCAGGGCGAGTGGGTGAAGGACGCCCGACTCGACACGAACGTCTGCGCCTACGTCGCCACGGGCGTGCACCATTACCTGCTCGCGACGGGTGATATCGACTTCGCGCGTTCGATGTGGCCCTGCGTCGAGCGGGCCATTGATTTCGTCCTTCGCTGGCAACTGAGCGACGGCACGATCCGCTGGTCGCTCGACGCGCTCGGACGTCGAGAGTCCTACGCCCTGCTCACCGGTTCCTCGTCGATCTTTCACTCACTGCGCTGCGCCGTCGCGCTCGCCGAACGACTCGACTTCGCCAAGCCCGCGTGGGAACTCGCCGCGGGGCGCCTCGGTCACGCGGTCGCGCACCACCCCGGGGCGTTCGCGCCCAAGAACGAGTTCGCAATGGATTGGTACTACCCGATCTTTAGTGGAGCCCTCACCGGTGAACTGGGCGAGCGGCGCATGGGCGACGGGTGGGAGCGACACGTCATGGATGGCTACGGCGTGCGTTGCGTCTCGACCAACGACTGGGTCACTGCCGCCGAAACGGCCGAGTGCGTTTTGGCGCTCGACGCGCTCGGACTGACGAGCCGAGCCCTCGACCTCTTCGCCTTCACGCGACGTCACCGGCGCGACGACGGCGCCTACTGGACGGGCATTGCCTATCCGCAACAGGCGATCTTCCCGGTCGGCGAGACGACGTCCTACACCGGCGCGGCGATCATCCTGGCCGCTGACGCGCTGACGTCGTCGTCGCCGGCGTCGGGTCTCTTTCGCCACGGCGAGCTCGCCATTCCTCTCGATCTCGCCGAACCGAACTGTTCGTTGTACGACGGGTCACGCCCCGCGACGTAGCACGCGCAGCGAACCCTGTTGCGCGACGTCGACGAATCGGCCCGTCGCTTTCGCGGCGAGGTAGATCTCGTAGGGGGGACGACCCCCGTCATCGGGATTGGCGAAGACGTCGTGAATCATGAGCAGCCCGCCCTCGACGACCTTGGGGGTCCAACCTTCGTAGTCGGCCCACGCCACGTCGGCTCCGTGGCCTCCGTCGATGAACAACAGGTCGAGGGGCTGGGCGAAGTGTCGAGCGACCACCGACGAGGGCCCCACGAGTCCGAGCACGGTGTCCTCGAGCGCCGCGTCGGCGATAGTGCGCTGCCAGGTTGGCAGCGTGTTGAGGCGCCCGTCGAGGGGATCGACGAGGGTCCGGTCATAGTGCTCCCAACCGGTCTGGTTCTCCTCGCTGCCGTGGTGATGGTCGAGCGAGAAGAGC
>JADGOK010000283.1 GCA_017882985.1 Acidimicrobiales bacterium | reverse complement strand
ATCACCTCACCGCCAACGTTCAGGGCTTCGCGCCCCTCAGCGCTTCGAATGAAACCAGTGACGATGATCATAAAGCGACCTAACTTTCTACTATCGGTGCGACAACGCAGCCAGAATCAAACTCACCAAAAAATCATAATTCCTCCACGCATCGATTGGAGTTTCTTGGTCTAATCCAAGATGGTCGTACCCACGCGTAGCTGCTCGATGTCGCAACGTCCCTCGCTTGCATGGCGAGATCGCTCTCCGTTGGAACATTCGCGACCGGGGCGTGGGCGGATGCCCGTTTGGGAGATTAGTTAGTTCGAAGACTTGCGCTAGCGCCGACGTGCAGCGGGCGACCCACCAGCATCAGCGCCGCCTCATGAAGAGACTCGCTAATCGTCGGATGGGGATGGATCGTGCCGGCAACGTCCTCGGGGCTCGCGCCCATCTCCACGGCGAGCGCCGCCTCACCCGCGAGCTCAGAGACTAACGGTCCTACGAGGTGCACACCTACGACCGCATCCTGGCCTCGGTCAACGATGAGGCGCGCGAACCCCTCCGTCGCACCAAGCGTCGCCGCCCGGCCTGAGGCCGTGAGGGGGAACTGCGCAACCATGACGTCCATCCCGAGCGCGCGAGCCGCGTCTTCGGTCAGCCCGACCGTAGCCACCTCGGGGTCGGAAAAGACTACGGCCGGCACGACTGACGGATCGAACTTGCTGTGTAGGCCTGAAAGCGACTCGGCGGCAACCTCCGCCTGTGCCGTCGCCTTGTGAGCGAGCGCCGGCCCCGGCGTGATGTCGCCGATGGCCGCGACGCCCCGAGCGGCCAGAAGACTCGCGTCAACCTTGACCGTTCCGTCCGGCGCGAGATGCGCACCGGTCGCCTCCAAGCCGATTTCACTGGTGCTCGGCCTTCGACCAACCGCCACGACAATGCACTTCGTTTCCACGCTGCGCTCCACGTCATTCGCGCGTATTACGAGCCCGCCGTCACCGAGCCCCACGACTTCAACCCCAAGAAGCACCTCAATTCCAAGCCGCTTCAACGATCGCAGCATCACACGTCCGATAGCTGGCTCCATCCCGGGCAGCACACGGCTCAACGCCTCGACGATCGTCACGTGCGACCCCAGTTTCGCCAAGGCCGTCCCCAGCTCGACTCCGATATAGCCTGCGCCGACGATGACGACGGACGCTGGCACCTCGGTGAGAGCCAGTACGTCGGACGAATTAAGGACGCGCACACCGTCGCGGGGCAGCACAGCGAGCTCCACGGGTACCGACCCGGTCGCCACCACGGCGCTGTGAAACTCGAAGAAGGTTACATTCCCGTCTGGCAATGCCACCGCAACCCGGTTCGGCTTGTTGAAGGTCGCAGTGCCGGACACGACCCTGACTCGTTCGTGCCGCAACAGCGTCTCGACGCCGTGTGACAAACCCTCGACGATTCCGCCCTTCCAGATCTGAAAGCGCGCAAGGTCGATGTCGAGCGAGCCGACATGAAGGCCCGCCACTTCGAACAATCTTGCGCGGTGACGCGCCTCAGCGAGTTCAATGAGTGCCTTGCTCGGAATGCAACCCACACGCACGCACGTGCCGCCAAGGCCAGCCGCGCCATCGCGCTCAACCAGCACCACTTCTCGCCCGAGTTGCGCGGCCCGCAGCGCTGCCGCGTAGCCGCCTGGACCGCCGCCCACCACCAGGAAATCAATCCCCTCGGCCATCTCGCCAACAACCATCAGACCAACTCAGCCAGGAGTTCATAAGGGTTCTCCAGCAGACGAACCAGCGTTGTCGTGAACGACCCGAGCGTGTCGCCATCGAGAAGCCGATGATCCCCAACCGACGAAAGCATCATTATTGGACGTACTACCGCCGCACCATCGCGCGCCACCACACGGTCAGTGATCCTGCCGAATCCGGTGATTCCAACCTCCGGAGTGCGAATGATAGGCGTGCCCATTGAGGTCCCGATTGATCCCAGGTTGTTCACGGTGTACGTGCCGCCAGTGAGTTGTTCCAGCGACGCCTTTCGACTCCGAGCCAGTTCCACAAGCTCGCCGAGTTCGACGGCGAGCTCGAGAATGGACTTGCGATCAGCATCGTGTAGTACTGGCACCAGCAATCCATCACTCGTGGCAGTTGCGATTCCAATGTGTATTCGCCGGTGCAGCACATACTCGCTTCTCTCTTCGTCAAACGAAGCATTCATGAGCGGATGGCGACGTAGCGCGATGGCCGACACCTTGACCAACAGCGGTACATACGTGAGCACGGCGGCGTACTCCGGCCATGCCTCGCGCAACGTCTGGCGGCTTTCGATGAGCCGCGAGGCGTCGACCTCGCGATAATCGATTATGTGCGGCACGTTGCGCCACGACTCAACCATCTTCTTGGCGATCTGGCGCCTAAGACCACGCAGCGGAACATGTTCGTCGTCCTCGCCACTTTCCAACCAGTCCGCTGGTCGTCTGGTCGGAGTTGAGCGGGCGGGCTCGACCCGTGCGGTGGCGTCTGCGGGCAGTCCGGTGGTTGGCCCAGCCGCGGCCTCGAGCACGTCATCACGGGTCACTCTGCCACCGGGTCCGGTCGCGTGGATCGACGCTAGGTTCACGCCGCGTTCGGCAGCGAGTCGACGCACCGAGGGTGAGGCCTTTGCGCGAATCGACGAATCGTCTCCAGCCGGGAGCG
>JADGOK010000282.1 GCA_017882985.1 Acidimicrobiales bacterium | reverse complement strand
CTGTTGTCTGATCCGCACGCGCTTCGCTGGTTGCAGGGTTCCTGGAAACTCGCTCGCTCGAAAGGGCTGAGTCACGTTCTGGTCCTGCACCGGTGGAGTGACGTTGCTGCGGCGGGCGACGTCGGCACCGCGCACCGCGAGCGGGCCTGTGGTCTGTTACGCGAGTGCGAGACGTCCTGGCTCTTTCGCCAGCCTCCGGACGAGGCGCGAGAGATGGCGATCGCCCTCGCCCTGCACCCGCGAGAAGAGCGCTACCTGAGTGGCCTCGCCAAGGGGACGGTGCTGGTGCGTTACGGCGTCAACCGATCAGTCGTGCGCGTGGCGCCCGACACGCGTGACGCACTGTTCATCGATACCGACGCCGCCATGCGACCGGCGCGACGCTAGTGGTGCGCAGCGATCGTCCGGTGCTCGGGCGGCGCGTGTGGAACGGTGTGGCGTACGGACCAACGGTGGTACTCGACGAGCGAAGCTCTCTTCTGATCGTGGGTCCGACCCAGGTCGGCAAGACGTCCTCGCTGGTCGTGCCGTCGCTGCTCAATTGGACCGGTGCGCTCGTTGTGACGAGCGTGAAGCGTGACGTCGTCGAAACGACGAAGCGGTGGCGAGCGTCGCTCGGCACCGTACAGATACTCGATCCCGGTCGCGACGACGGCTTGACGTGGAATCCGCTCGAGGGCGTGCACTCTCTTCGCCACGCGCTTCGCGTCGCTCGCGACCTCACGGTCGCGTCGTCTCGACACGGCGACACTGACTTCTGGAACTCGCTCGCCACCAAACTTGTGGCCGCCCTCTTCGTGACGGCGCACGAACGTCGACTGAGCATCTTCGACGTCGCGGCCGTTGTTGAGTCGCGTGACTTCGCGGCGTGGCTCGTCGCGTCAAAGGTCGGCGAGGCGCGTGACCTCCTTCGGGTCTTTCTCGAGCACGAGCCCAAGACACTCGACGGTGTCGTCACTACTGCCGAGACGATGTTGCTGCCCTGGCGGTTCGCCCAGCCGCTCGCCCAGGTCCGATCGGTGGTCGAGGCTGCCAACACGCTGTACCTCTGCAGTCCTAGAGGTGAGCAACGCCACTACGAGCCGCTCTTTCGCGGAGCCCTGCGGATGATTCTCGAAGAGCAACAACGCCTCGTGGACGAAGGTCGTCAGCGGCGCCTCTTGCTCGTTCTCGACGAGGCGGCGTCGGTCGCACCCTTGGACGACCTCGATCAACTGGCGGCGACGCTCAGCGGTCTGGACGTGACGCTGGTCACCGTCTTGCAGGATTTCGCTCAACTCGCGGCGCGATGGGGACCGGCCGCGGCGTCGATCGTCAACAATCACACGACGAGGGTGGTGATGGGCGGGCTCGCCGATCCTTCCGTGCGGACGTATCTGCCCGAACTGGTTGATGAGAAGGGTGACACGCGTGCGGTGCCCCTTCGCCGGCGGCCCGCGGGAACGGCTCTCGTCATCGCCGGTTCGCGTCCGGTCCAGGCGCTGCGGGTGCGACCCTGGTGGCGAAGTCGTCGCTTAAGGCGTCGCGTCGGCCATCAGTCCTAACTACGATTTCCAGATGGCGCCGTTTCATAACTCGAAGCTGAATCAGGTTCTGGCCATTGACATTGGCGCGACCAACATCAAGTTCTGCCACGTTGACGACCACGGCACCCTGCTCGAAGTTCCCCGGCGCCGTCCAACGCCCTATCCGTGTAGTCCCGATCGTCTCGTTGCCTTGTTGAGCGAACGGATAGGGACGAGCAAGTGCCCGCGCGTCGGAGTGGGGTTCCCGGGAAAATTCGCCGACGGCCACGTCATTCGACCGGGCAATCTCGCGCGCCCGGGCGGGATCACCTCCGAAGTCGACCCAGTGCTCGATCAACAGTGGCGACACTTCGCTCTTCAGGACGCGCTGTGCAAGGCGACGGGTCGCGACGTGCGCGTCGTGAACGACGCAACACTCGCGGCGCTCGGGTGTTGCGAGGGTCACGGCGTCGAGCTGGTGCTCACGCTCGGCACCGGTCTCGGCTTGGCGGTCGAGCACGACGGCGTCTTGCAGAAGGCGCGCGACGTCGGTGCCGCGACGTTCGTCCAGGGACGAACCTACGACCAGCTGCTCGGTGAGCGTGCGCGATCAGAGGATCAGGTTGAGTGGCACGTGCTCCTCGAGCAAGCGATCAACGGCTTCGCGAAGGAATTTGATGCCGCCATCGTGCACCTCGCGGGCGGCAACGCGCGACGCGTGGCGCCGGACTCATTCACGAAGTTGCTCTGTCGCGTAGTGATCGAGGGTAACGAAGCTCCACTCCACGGGGCCGCGAAACTCTTCTACAACTGAGCGAGATCGACGGCACAGGCAGCGAGTACGCCGGCAATTGATCGACACGCCGCGTCGTCGACGGCGAAGTCGGGACTGTGGTGCATGCCACTCGTCCCGTCCGCGAGTGCTCCGCCGATGAACATGTAGCAGCCGGGGACTCGAATGAGAAACTCTGACACGTCGTCACTGGGTGTCGTCGGGGGGACGGTGAGAACGTTCGTGGTGCCGACCACGGTGCCGGCCACGTTCATCACTCGCTGAGCGACGTCGGCGTTGTTGAATACGGCGGGTGTGCCTTCGTTGAGTTCGACCGAACACTTCACGCCAAAAGCTTGTTCGATCTCACCGACGAGTGCTCGCAGTCGGTCTAGGGCCACCGTCTG
>JADGOK010000281.1 GCA_017882985.1 Acidimicrobiales bacterium | reverse complement strand
GGCGCCCCTGTCGGGACCGCTGCTCGAGACTTTTGAGGCGAACACGAACCTCGTGGTCATCGAGTCCTACGGCATGACCGAGGCGGCGAGCCAAATCTGCGCCACCCCGTGGCGGGGACCGAGAAAGAAGGGGTCGGTCGGGCCCGCGGTGGGGGTGGAACTTCGCGTCGTGGGCTCACCGCCCGATTCGCTCGTTGACGATCAGCATCCCGGTCACGTCGAGATCCGTGGGGCCTCGGTGATTCAACGCTACGAAGGTGCTGGCTACGAAGACCGTTTCGACGCCGGCGGGTGGCTCCGCACGGGCGACCTCGGCTACCTCGACGTCGACGACTACCTCTTCCTCGTTGGGCGCAGCGACGACGTGATCAACCGGGGTGGCGAGAAGATCTTCCCGCGAGAGATAGAAGACGTCATCCTCGGCGTGCCGGGAGTCGTTGGCGCGGCGGTGATCGGTGTCGCGGATGAGGTCTTCAGCCAGGTTCCCGTTGCTTTCGTTCAACTGGAGAACGTCACGGCGTCCACGCCGATCGAAGAGATTCACCACGTGACGACGAAGATTCGTGAAGAACTCACCGCGGCCTTCGTGCGCACGCGCCGTCCGGTCGCCTTGACGGTCGTCGCCCAACTGCCCGCGAACGCCACCGGGAAGATTCAAAAGGGCGAACTGCTCGGTGAGGACGTCGTCGTGATCGTGCGAGAGAGCCTGCAGTGACGGAGGCTCGCGCCGATGGCCGTTCGGACCGACAATCCGTGAGATCGCGACGTCGCGCGTGACCACGGTCTCCACGCCCCCCGCTGGTACCCGCAAGCGGCTCGACCACATCGACGCGATGCGACCGATCAAGCAGGCGGCGGTCATCTCGACGCACGCGTTGATCTTCTTCGCGCCAATCGCCACGAGCGCCACGGTGGTCGGACTGATCATGCTGACGCGCTTCTCGCGCGACGCGTTCCTCTTCGTGTCGGCGTGCATGCTGACCTACAGCTACAAGGACACCCAGAAGATTGAACTGGTCCATTACACGAAGCGGCGATTCCTCTCGGTGGGCGTGCCCTACCTCGCCTGGACGGTCATCTACTTCTTCTACACGTCGCTGACGAACGTCAAGGGCTTTCCGTACTACTCACTGCACCTCGGCACCGTCTTCAGTTCCGCGGGATTCCACTACTTCGTGCACATACTGCTCACCGGTTACTACCACCTCTACTACTTGATCGTGATCCTGGAGTTCTACCTCCTGTTTCCGTTCTTGATGAAGTTCGTCCAGCGTTTCGCCAAGTGGCACACCCAGATAATGGTCGTCGCCCTGGTGTGGCAGATCGCGTTCGGAATTCTCGTCAGCCCCCATCTGTTCGGATTCAGGATCTCGGGCGTCGTGCAGACCCGTCTGATCTTCTCCTACGCGATTTATCTGATCGGCGGGATGATCGTGGCGTTGCACCTTGACCCGATCCACCAGTGGATCTGCGACAAGGCGCGTTGGATCATCGCCGGGACCATCGCGGGGGCTCTCGTCGCTGAGATGTTCAGCTACGCGACCCGCTACGCGTCGTTCCCGGCGTATCTAAAGACCGGCACGAACATCTTCTCGCCGGCGATTCTGCCGTTCAACGTGGGAGCCATCCTGTGCGTCTACCTGTTAGGTGTCTACCTCGTCGCCCCGGGTCGGCATGGGCGCACGCGGGCGATGGTCCAATCGGGTTCGGACAATTCCTACGGCGTCTATCTCTCTCAGATGCTCTGGATTCCGTTTCTCGTGCGTGTTCGAAATTACTCCGGGTGGCACCTGCCCTGGCCGGTGGCGGCACCGCTCGCGCTGGTCCTCGTCTACTTCATGGGCTACTTCTTCACCGCGCTCATGGCCCGAACACCGGTCGCCCGTGCGGTCACCGGTCGGGGACGGGCCTCGTGGAGTTCGCTGCGTCCGAGGCACTACGAGTCGTCGCGCGAAGTGCCCGAAGTGGCCAGCGTCAGTCCGCTCGACGTGGCGGAGGAATGACCGCTCGGTGCGCGGGCTGGGCGCGACGAGCTCAGAGCGTGACCGGCAGCTTGTCGGCGATTGCTTCGGCGATGGTCTGGTACCCGACGTCGTTGGGGTGCAGGTTCGGGCCGTAGGGCGCCAGTTGACACATCCAGGTCAGCGCGCAGGTCTGGGCCACGTTGGTCGCCATCGTGCCGACGCCCGCCAAGGTCGTCGGCGTGCGGTCATAGTTCTTGAAGGCCCTCGCCACGTCGGCCGAGGGCATCGCGAACGACTGGTAGATGCCCGAGAGCGTGCGATTGAGTGTCGACAGGGCGCCGAGGCTCTTCCTGGCGGTTGCCCTACCGGCGGCGCCGTGCAGGACACTCGCGAGGAACGGGTCGTAGTGGCCGACGCCGACAAAGTGCACGTTGGGTCCCGCCGCGCCTTGGAGCATCGTGAGGATCTGCGGCAGCTCCTCGCGCACCAGGGCAAAGCCTTGACTCAGGCACACCGGGACCCCCGATGCCTTCTTCACACACTTGACCACGTTGTTAAAGCCCAGATCGACGGTGACGACGCCAGTGTCTGCGTAGTGGGATTGCAAGAAGGAGACCGCGGTCGTGAGCTGCGTCGCGGGTGACTGATAGCAGCGATCGCCGCCGTAGAGCATCGTGGTCGTGGATTCACCCGGACACCCGATTTGGACCAGCTCCAAGGA
>JADGOK010000021.1 GCA_017882985.1 Acidimicrobiales bacterium | reverse complement strand
GACATTGTCGCGTGGCACCGCGCACGTGCGAGCGAGGACCTTCGTGACTGGCGCGAACGCCTCGGCGTCGTGTCCTACGAAGGACCGTCGCTGCTCGACACGTTGCGCGATCCGTCAAACCCCAACGTGAAGGTCATCGCCGAAATCAAGCGCCGTTCTCCCTCCAAGGGTTGGATCGACGAACACGTGGACGCCGCGCGCTTGGCCATGGTGTACCAACGAGGGGGAGCGACCGCCGTCTCGGTACTGACCGACGAAAAGTATTTCAGTGGGTCGGTTGAGGACCTCGCCTCGGTTCGAGCGGCGGTGGACTTGCCGCTGCTGCGAAAGGACTTCACCGTGAGCGCCAATGACGTCCTCGACGCCGCGGCGATGGGCGCGAGTTGTGTCCTCCTCATCGTCGCCGCGCTCGACGATGAGGAGCTGCGTCTCTTTCTCCACGTCGCCGCGCACACGGGCATCGACGCGCTCGTTGAGGTCCACGATGACGTAGAAGCGCGGCGTGCGCTCGACTGCGGCGCGGCGCTCGTCGGCGTGAATCAGCGTGACCTGCGGACCTTTCAGGTCGACACCGATCAAGCCGTCGCGGTCATGTCGTCGCTTCCTCGCGACATAGTCACCGTCGCTGAATCGGGTCTCGCGACCCCGCACGACGTGCGACGTGCGGGGGACGCGGGCTTCGACGCGGTGCTCGTTGGTGAGGCATTCATTCGGTCCCCTGAGCGCGAGGAGCTCGTTCGTTCGTTCGCTTCACTGCCTCGAGTTCAACGTGGCTAGTCTCTCCGGCACCAATTCCTTCGTCAAGGTCTGCGGCGTCACCTCAATGCTCGACGCGCAACTGGTCATCGATGCCCAGGCGACGGCGCTCGGCCTCATCTTCGCGGCGTCGCGGCGTCAAGTGTCGCTCGAGGGCGGTCGCGAGATTGCCCAGTACGCCAAGGGGGCGATCCTCGTCGTGGGCGTATTTCGCAACAATGAACCCGACTTCATTCTCGAAGTCGTGGAGCAGGTTCCTCTGGACGCCGTGCAGATCCACGGTGAGCTCGATGGCAACGTGCTGAACGTGCTCCGTCGACGAGGGCTCGGTGTCATCAAGGCCCTTTCGATCGACGATGATGACTTCTTTGACTTTGACGAGACAGCGGTCGACGCAGTCCTCGTGGACGGTCCCACGCCGGGCAGCGGTGCGGCGCACTCGTGGGACGCCCTCACGAAGCGCTCATTCGCGGTTCCGGTGATCGTCGCCGGTGGTCTCAACGCCACGAACGTCGCGGGTGTGATCGGGATGACCGGCGCGTGGGGTGTGGACGTCGCGACGGGTGTCGAATCGGCACCCGGCGTGAAGGACCGTGAACTTGTGGTGAACTTTGTAAGCGCGGCTCAGCGCCACTACTCCCTAGGAAAGGAACGCGGTGACTGAAGACTCGACGTTCATGTCGTCGCCCGATGAACGGGGGCGATTCGGCAACTTCGGCGGTCGCTTCGTGCCCGAGGCGCTGATGCCAGCGTGCCTGGAACTCGAGGTGGCCTTTCGCGACGCGTGGGCTGACCCGCTCTTCATTGAAGAGTACGAGCGCGTCCTTCGTGACTTCGCCGGAAGGCCGACGCCGGTGACGCCACTCGATCGACTCTCCGAGCGCCTCGGCATTCGAGTCTTCGCCAAGCGTGAGGACCTCGCCCACACCGGATCGCACAAGATCAATAACGTGATTGGCCAGACTCTGCTCACGCGCCGGATGGGCAAGCACCGGGTCATCGCCGAAACCGGTGCCGGACAGCACGGTGTCGCCACCGCGACCGCTGCCGCGCGACTCGGCTTATCGTGCACGGTCTTTATGGGTGAGGTCGACACGCAACGTCAATCACTCAATGTCTTTCGAATGGAACTGTTGGGTGCGACGGTCGTGCCGGTGCTGTCGGGCAGTCGGACTTTGAAAGACGCCGTCAACGAGGCGATGCGCGAGTGGGTGACCTGCGTGGACGATACGCACTACTGCCTCGGATCGGTCATGGGTCCTCATCCGTTCCCGTGGATGGTACGCGAGATGCAGAGCATCATCGGCAGAGAGGCGTCGCGTCAACTCAATGATCTGGGCGTCGGTACACCGGACCTGGTCGTCGCCTGCGTCGGCGGCGGTTCCAACGCCGCGGGCGTCTTTGCCGGATTTGCCGATTCGACCGCCCGTCTGGTGGGCATCGAGGCGGCTGGTGGATCGGCGGTAGGAAAGGGTTCGCCGGGCGTGTTGCACGGCATGAAGTCGCTCCTGATGCAAGACGAGTTCGGTCAAATCGAGGAAGCACACTCAATATCGGCCGGCCTCGACTATCCCGGGATAGGTCCCGAACACGCACACCTCGCCGAAAGCGGACGCGCCGAGTACTACGCGATTGGCGACGAGGACGTCATCGACGCGTTGAAACTCCTGAGTGAACTCGAAGGCATCATCCCAGCGCTCGAGACCGCCCACGCCGTCGCGTGGATAGTGAAGGAGGCCGGCACTCTGATTCCTCTCGGATCGACGGTCCTCTTGAATCTTTCGGGACGAGGCGATAAGGACGTAGCCCAGGTCCGGGCAATCCTCCGGGGCGAAGCGTGAGAACTCTCGAAGCCCAGTTGCGTGCCCTGAGGGGGGCCGGTCGAAAGGCTCTCGTTCCCTATTTCGTGGCTGGGCTCACGCCGGACTGGGTGCGCCACGTGGAGGCGGCGATCCTCGCCGGCGCCGACGCCGTTGAGATCGGCATTCCGTTCTCTGATCCAATGATGGACGGCGTCGTGATTCAAGAGGCGTCGCTGCGCTCGCTCAACGCCGGGACGACGCTCGATTCACTGTGCACTGACCTGGCGAGTCTCTCGACAACGGCACCGCTGGTGGCGATGACGTACTACAACATCTTCCACCATTACGGTCTCGAACGAGCGGCCGGCAAACTGCGCACGAGCGGAATCGGAGGAGCAATCGTTCCGGATCTCTCCCTCGAGGAGTCGGGCGAGTGGAGGAGGGCCTGCGAGGATCAGGACGTCGCCACCGTCTTTCTGTTCGCACCGTCCACTGATCCGGAACGTGTGCGACTGCTGACGGGGGTGACACAAGGATTCGCCTACGCGTCGGCGCGCATGGCGGTCACCGGCCAGGCAGCGGACATCGGCGACGCGCAGCGCGTCGTCGAAACCATCCGTGCTTCATCCGATATTCCCGCCTACGTCGGCATTGGCATTGCGACGCCCGAGATGGCCCGCGCCGCCGCCGCCGTGAGTGACGGCGTCATTGTCGGATCGGCCCTCGTAAAGATCATCCTTGACGGCGCCGGAGCGAGCGAAGTCGAGTCGTTCATCGCGTCGTTTCGACGAGCCCTCGACTGACGGAGTGTCGACTTCGATAGGAGTCTGGCCATTGTGCGGTCAGATTCACTGCGCGAGACCTCATATTGTGAGGGAGTTCACAAAGTAACCCTCGACAATCCCAAGTCGACAAGGAAGGTTGGGGTTAAATCGATTACGAGCCGTCAAGCCCGGTGGCTCGAAATTCAATGAAACTGGGGGAATTACATGGTAGATGAACAGAGGGTGGCCGACCCGGGTCCGTTAGGACTTGCGGGATTCGCCATGACGACGTTCTGTCTCAGCAGCGCGAACGCAGGGCTATGGAAGGGCGCTGGCGTTGCGGCGGCGCTGTCGCTCGCGTTCTTCTACGGTGGCATCGCTCAACTGCTCGCTGGAATGTGGGAGTTTTTGCGTAAGAACACCTTTGGCGCGTTGGCGTTTAGCTCTTTCGGAGCATTCTGGCTCGGGCTGTACGCCCTGGTTTACTGGCAGAAAGCTTTCGGGGCCAATCCGTCGACCGGCATTTTCCTTCTCGCGTGGACGATTTTTACGTTCTACATGATGATCGCCGCAATGAAGGTCAATATGGCGGTTTTGACCGTGTTCGTGCTGCTGTTCATCACCTTCATCTTCCTGACCATCGGAAACTGGGGCATGGTTGGTGCGCACTCCGGCATGGTGAAGATTGGCGGATGGACCGGTCTCGCGACTGCGGCCGCAGCGTGGTACGCGTCGGCCGCCGGGGTCATAAACGACACCCACAAAAAGGTGGTCCTTCCGATCGGTCCGCTCGGCTAGTGTTCTGGTCACTGGTGGCTTGCCACCGGACCCAACCGCCAACAGCGCCCCAGCCATCCGGCTAGGGCGCTGTTGGCATTACGGGGTTCCTGCCGGTACCCTCAGCCAAAGTAGTTTTGGTATGAAGTCAAAAATCTCGAGATTTCTGAATCGAGTTCATGAGGGGGCCGGTATGACCGAAGCAAAGTTAGAAGCGTGGCTGGACGAGACCCGTAGTTTTGCGCCGAGTCCGCAATTCTCCAAGCAGGCCAACGCCCAGCCGTCGATCTACGAAGAAGCCTCCGCCGACCCGGTCACGTGGTGGCGTCGCGAAGCCGAACGCCTGACCTGGCACGACGAACCGACCAACACCCTCGAGTGGGATATGCCATTCGCGAAATGGTTCAGTGACGGCACCCTCAACGCCAGCGTGAACTGCGTCGACCGTCACGTCGCGGCCGGTAGGGGTGACAGGGTCGCCTACCACTGGGTGGGTGACGCCGAAGGGGAGTCGCGCACGATCACTTACGCGGACCTTCAGTCGATGGTCAACAAGACCGCCAACGCACTCATCGAGATGGGTGTCAAGAATGGCGACCGCGTGGCGGTCTATATGCCGATGATCCCCGAAGCCGTCGTCGCGATGCTCGCTATCGTGCGCCTCGGCGCCGCGCACTCCGTCGTCTTCGCCGGTTTCTCCGCCGACGCGCTGTCGAGTCGCATTCTCGACTCGGACTGCCAGTTCGTGGTGACCGCGGACGGCGCGTTCCGACGCGGCGCCGCGAGTCCGCTCAAGCCCGCCGTGGACGAGGCGCTGGAATCATGTCCGAACGTGAAGAGTGTGCTCGTCGTGCGACGCACCGCCGATGACGTGAACTGGGTCGAAGGGCGCGACGTGTGGTGGCACGAGATTGTCGAACGCCAGAGCGATGTGCACACCCCCGACTACTTCCCCTCCGAGCAGACCATGATCATCATGTACACGTCGGGCACGACGGCCAAACCCAAGGGTATCTATCACACGACTGGCGGTTACCTTACCCAAGTCGCCAGCACCTATATGAACGTTTTTGACGTGAAACCCGACACCGACGTCTGCTGGACCGCCGCCGACATCGGATGGATCACCGGACACAGCTACATCGTGTACGGTCCGCTGATCAACTGCGCGACCCAGATCATGTACGAAGGGGTCCCCGACTCGGGCGGCAAGGACCGCTGGTGGCGGATCATCGAGCAGTACAAGGTGACCATCCTCTACACCGCGCCGACGACAATCCGGACCCTGATGAAGTGGGGCGACGATCTTCCCAAGGGCCACGACCTCTCCTCGCTGCGTCTGCTCGGCACGGTTGGCGAACCCATCAACCCCGAAGCGTGGATGTGGTATCGCGAGCACATCGGAGGCAACCGCTGCCCGATCGTGGACACGTGGTGGCAGACCGAGACCGGCGCGATCCTGATCTCACCCTTGCCGGGCATCACCGCGACCAAGCCAGGCGCCGCCATGCGGGCGCTGCCCGGCATCGGCGTGGACGTCGTGGACAACGACGGCAACTCGGTGGGCAACGGTGAGGGCGGGTACCTCGTGATCACGCACCCTTGGCCCGCGATGACCCGGGGGATCTACGGGGATCCCGAGCGATTCAAGGAGACTTACTGGACGCGATTTCCCGGCAAGTACTTCGCCGGCGACGGCGCCAAGCGTGACGACGACGGTGACCTGTGGCTGCTCGGTCGCATCGACGACGTGATGAACATCTCGGGACACCGATTGTCGACAACGGAAGTGGAGCACGCTCTCGTCGGGCACCCGGCCGTCGCCGAGGCCGCGGTCGTGGGCGCGTCGGACGACACGACGGGCCAGGCGATCGTTGCGTTCGTCACGCTCAAGATGTCGACCGACGACGCCTCGAAGGATCAGGTGGCGGTGATCGAGGAGTTGCGCCTCCACGTCGCCAGGGTCATCAGTCCGATCGCCAAACCGCGCCAGATCATCCTGACGCCCGAACTGCCCAAGACGAGGTCGGGAAAGATCATGCGTCGCCTGCTGCGCGACGTAGCGGAGAACCGCTCGTTGGGTGACGTCACGACGCTGACCGACCCGACCGTCGTCAACATGATCTCGGAGCTCATGGGAACCGAAGCAAGCAGCGACGACTAGATCGCCCGTCCGCTCGGCGCAGGTCTCTAGGAGTCGAACCCGAGGCCGAAGAGGTCCATGAGCTTCAGCCACAAGTTGCGCCGACCCTCGTGTTCATCCGCGTGGCGGATCGCCCTTTGGGTGAGAGAGATGAAGAGCCACTTGAACGGTTCGGGTGGAAACGGCATGGGCTTCTTTCGCACCATCGTGAGCCGGGTCCTCTCGGTGTCGAGGTCGTCGAGCAGATCGAGCATCGCGGACGCTCCGAACCGCGTCGACGCGACCCCCAGACCGGTGTAGCCGAGCACGTAGGCGACTTTGCCACCAGAGGACGTGCCCCAGAACGGGGAGAAGCGCGTGCACGTGTCGATGGCCCCACCCCAGGCGTGGGTGAACTTGATCCCCGCGAGCTGGGGAAAGGTCTTGAGGAAGTGGTCGGCGAGTGTGGCGTAGGTTTCGGCGTTGAACTCGTATTCGCGCCGCACCTTGCCGCGGAAGTTGTAGATCGTGTCGTAGCCACCCCACAAGATGCTGTGGTCCTTGGTGAGGCGGTAGTAATGGAACTGATTACCCGCGTCCGCGACACCTTCGCGCCCCTTCCAGCCAATGCTCTCGAGCTGCTCGGGTGAGAGGGGCTCGGTCACCAACTGGAAGTCGTAGACCGGCACCACGTACTTGCGGGCGGACCGAACGAGTGAGGCCCAGACGTTGGTAGCGAGCGCGACTCGGGCGGCGGTGACCGCACCGTACGGGGTGTGAATACGAACGGCGTCATCGACGTCCTCGAGCCATTCGACTTTGGAGTTCTCATAGATGGTGACGCCGAGCTTGAGGCAGGCTCGTTCGAGACCCCAGACCAATCGAGCGGGATCGACGAGCGCCGTGCCGTCGGGGTCGAACAGTCCGCCCTGGTACAGCGGCGAATGCACCCGGGCCTGCACTTCCTCTCGTGAGAGCACCTGGACGTTATCGCCCATCTCGTTGCGCAGTTTCGCCTCCTTCTCCATCGCCCGCAACTGCCACGCAGCGACCGCCACGCGCAACTCGCCGGTGCGTTCCCAATCGCACACGATGTCGTATCGGCGAATTGTCTCTTCGATCTCGTTGAGGTTTTCGCGACCGAGTCGCTCGATGACGGGCATTTCCTCAGCGAATCGGTGCATGCCGTTGCTAAAGCCGTGCGTCAACGACGCGGAGCAGAAGCCGCCGTTGCGGCCTGAAGCGCCGGCACCGGTCTCGTACTGTTCAATCACGACGACCTTGCGACTCGGTTCTCGTTCTTTGGCGAGTAGAGCGGTCCAGAGTCCCGTGTAGCCCGCGCCGACGATGCAGAGGTCGGCGCCAACGTCGCCGATCAGAGCGGCGTGCGGCGCGGGTTCGAGGGGATCCGAGTCGAGCCACCAGAGTTCGGGCTGGATGTTGGCGAGGTGTCGTAGAACGAAGGGGTCCTTCTTCTTCATGCTGTGTCCAACTTCTGGTTGGATTCACCCTCTCTAGGTACGGCTTGTTTCGTGCTGCCACCAGCACGAACGCCAGCGATCAAACTGGCCTCACGCGCAAAATTCTACCGCCCGTGGGGCCCCCGACGACCCTTTCGGGGCTCGGCGCTGCGCACGAGCGAGCCAAACAAGGATCTAGATGTCAAATCGGGCGCGATTCGTCGTGGGGCTACTGCTCCCTCGGCGACCTATTGGGCACGACGACGAGAGGAATTGTCGAATGCTCGGCGAGTTCGAGACTGGTGCTGCCGAGCAAGAGACCGGCGTGTGCGCCGGCGCCTCGCGAGCCGACGACCAACATACTGGCGTGCAGCGGCTCCTCTGCGCAGCGCAGCAGCGCTGAACACGCGTCACCGTCGACGACGTTGAGTCGCACTCGATTCGGGTCAACGCCACATTCAGTGGTGAGCTGGCGCATCGTGGACTCGAGTTCGGCCGCCACCTCGGGGTGACGCGCGTGTTCGAGCAGTCCAACGGCGTGGACGAGGACGACGTCAACGTCGAGTTGTCGGGCGAGTGACAGTGTCCAGCGAACGGCAGCCTCGGCGTCGGGTGAGCCGTCAAAGCCGACGGCAACCGTGTGGATGGGATTCATG
>JADGOK010000280.1 GCA_017882985.1 Acidimicrobiales bacterium | reverse complement strand
TCCAGCGACTGCGCCAAGAGATTGGCATGTCGGTCCTGCTCGTGTCACACGACTTCGGCGTCATCGCCCAGGTCTGTGACCGGGTCGCGGTCATGTACGGCGGCTACGTCGTCGAGTTCGGTCCGGTGGAGGACATTTGCACGCGACCTCAACACCCCTACACGCGTGCGCTGCTCGATTCCATTCCGAGTCTGGAGTCGGCCGGTCAACGCGTGCGCCGCGCCGGAATCCCCGGTCAGCCCCCCAGTCTGGGCGAGGTCACCACGGGCTGCCCTTTCGTTGATCGCTGCACCTACGCGAGCGACCCGTGTCGGACCATGGAGATGGTGATGCTCGAGGTTGGTCCGGGCCACACGAGTGCCTGCCCGGTGACCGTCGGGACCCGGTCGTGAGCCCCGACACCGCGCCGATCCTCAGCGTCAGTGAGGTCGTCAAACGCTTCGTCCTTCGCCGCACGCTCGGCGACCGACTGGCGCGTCGACCCGGACTCACCCAGACCGCGGTCGACCATGTCTCCTTTGAGTTGGCGCACGGCGAGATCCTGGGCCTGGCGGGAGGATCGGGTAGCGGCAAGACGACCCTCGCGCGCATGCTCATTCGCTTGGTCGAACCGGACGAGGGGCGAATCATCTTTCGTGGTTCCGACGTGCGCGACGCCGGCGGCCGCGGTCTGCGCGAGGTGCGTCGTCAGATGCAGATGGTCTTCCAAGACCCTTACTCGTCGCTCAACCCGCGCATGCGCGTGGGAGCGGCGATCCTCGAAGCAGGCCGGGTCCACCACCAACCCGGTGCCGAGAACGGCACGTCATTCGTCGAGCGGATCCTCGACCTCGTGCGACTGCCAGCGAGCGCTGCCCAGCGCCGCCCCCAGGAACTCTCGGGCGGTCAGCGCCAGCGCGTCGCCATCGCGCGCGCCCTCGCGGTCGGACCAGAGGTGTTGATCGCGGACGAAGCGGTCAGTGCCCTCGACGTCTCGATCCAGACCCAACTGCTGAACCTCTTCCTCGACCTGCGTGACGAACTGGGCCTTTCAATCATCTTCGTCGCGCACCAACTCTCGGTGATCGCCGAGGTCGCCGACCGGGTGGCCATCATGCACGAGGGACGTATCGTCGAGATAGGCTCGACGGTCGACGTCTTTCACCATCCCACCCACGACTACACCCGGGCGTTACTTGCGGCCCATCCCCATCCCCGCCCGCCCGCGCCGACTGGAGGTGTCGCGTGACGCGCCGCGCCGATCTCGACCGGTTGGAGGAGAGGTCGCTCTTCATCCGGTTGGAGACATTGCGACTGTCGCGCATCGCGGGCGCCGGCCACTACAGCGGCACCTTCTCCGCGGCCGAGCTGCTCGCCTCGCTTTTCTACTACCAGCTGCGGTTGGATCCGTCGCAGCCGGCGTGGCCCGACCGGGACCGCTTCGTGCTGAGTAAGGGCCACGCCGCCATCGGGCTGTACCCGGTGCTCGCCGATCTCGGTTACTTCGACCCTTCGCTGCTCGACGACTACACCCGACTCGGCAGCCCGTTCGGAGATCACCCCGACATGCGCAAGATCAATGGCATCGACTTCAGCTCGGGTTCGCTCGGCCACGGGCTCTCCATCGGGGTCGGCATGGCGCTGGGTGCGCGCGTGCAGGGGCGCGATTTTCGCAGCTACGTCATGGTGGGCGACGGCGAGCTGGCCGAAGGCCAGGTGTGGGAGGCGATCATGTCCGCCAACCACTTCCGTCTGGGGTCGCTCGTGTGCATCGTCGACCGCAACCGACTCGGCATCGACGGATCGACCGAGGACGTCATGACGGCCGAGCCGATTCATGACCGCTTCGCGGCATTCGGGTGGGACGTGGTGCGTATCGACGGCCACGACCTTCAGGCGATCGTCGCTGCGTTCGACCGCCTCGAGAGTGCTCCGCCTGACATGCCCCACGTGATCATCGCCGACACCGTAAAGGGCAAGGGCGTCGCTCGAATGGAAGGTGACGTCAACTGGCACGTCGGGAACTTGAATCCCGAGGACTACGCCGCCGTCGAAGCCGAACTCCGTGAGGGAGCACGCCGATGATCGCGGAGACGACGCACGAGGGCCAGGACCAGAGCGAGGTCTTCCGCGGGACGGCGTCGGCGCGCACGAGCGAACGAGCGACCGCCAAGGGGATCAGCAAGGTGTCGGTGCCCGCGTTCGTGGCCGGCGAAGAATTGGCCGATCTCGCCGACGTGGACGAGCGGATCGTGGTGCTCACGGCCGACCTCGCGTCAGCGAACCGCCTGAACGACTTCGCGGCACGCCACCCGGATCGATTCTTCAACATGGGCATCGCCGAGAAGAACATGATCACCGTGGCCGCGGGCCTCGCCTCGACCGGTCTCGTGCCGTTCGCCGGGACGTTCGCCTCCTTCGCCGCCCTCCTTGGCTACGAGCAGATCCGTACCGACTGCGCGTACCCCGCAATGGCGGTACGGATCCTCGCGCACCATTCGGGGATGTCGCTTGGCTACTACGGCTCGAGCCACCACGCGCTAGAGGACCTCGCCGCCATGCGCGCCGTCGCGGACCTGACGGTCGCCTGCGCCGCCGACGGGAATCAACTGCGCGCGATGTTGCGCGCGTCACTCGACCTGCCCGGTGCGCTGTACCTACGTCTGGGACGCGGTCGCGACCCGGAGGTCTACGCCGAGGTGCCCGAGGA
>JADGOK010000279.1 GCA_017882985.1 Acidimicrobiales bacterium | reverse complement strand
CCGTGGCGCCGCGCCAGATATTGCCGCCACCAACGACGACGGCGAGTTCCAGACCGCCGCGCTGCATTGCGCTCGCGATCTCGCGCGCGAGGAAATCAACGGTAGACGCGTCGATCGTTTCGTCACTCGCGGCCGAGGCCAGGGCCTCACCCGAAAGCTTCAAGACGACTCGACGCACGTCTCGCCTAGGTCCCGACAACCACTTGGGCGAATGAGGTAACCGTCGCCCCATTCAAGAACTGCTCGATCGAGTGCTTCTCGTCCTTGACGTAGGGCTGCTCGAGGAGGACCCGCTCCTTGAACCAGCCATTGAGGCGTCCCTCGATGATCTTGGGCAACGCGGCGTCGGGCTTGCCCTCGTTGCGCGAGATCTCTTCAACCGTCTTTCGCTCGGCATCAACGAGATCGCTCGGCACGTCCTCACGGCGCAGGTATGTGGGCTTGTCGAAAGCGATGTGCACCGCGACGTCGTGCGCGATCTCTTCGGAGCCGCCCTTGACGACGACGGCGACGGCATTGACGCCGCGCCCGGCCTGCTGGTGAATGTAGGTCTCGACGACCTCACCGTCACCGGCACTGAGTCGGTAGACCCGTCCGATCGAGATGTTCTCTTTCAACGTGGTGAGCAAGGTCTCGATCCGGTCCTGGAACTGCGCGGTGGCGTCCTCACCGTCGGCACAGACCCGAGCGGCGATCTCATCGACGAGCGAGACGAACTCCTCGGACTTGGCGACGAAGTCGGTCGCGCCACGCATCTCGCCAATCGCGGCGACGTTGCCGTCACGAACAACCGCGACCGCGCCCTCACCCGCCGTGCGGTCGGCACGCTTCGCGGCCGAAGCGAGGCCCTGGACGCGCAACCACTGCGTGGCGGCGTCCATGTCACCGTCGTTCGCCTCGAGGGCCTTCTTCGCGTCCAAGATTCCCACACCAGTCGACTGGCGCAGTTTCTGTACTTCCTTCGCGGTGATCGCCACCTTGCTTCTCCTCTTGCAATCTCAGTTGTTGAACTACGCGCTCGCGGGGGTACTGACCGTCTCTTTGGCGACGATCGGTCGGTTGGCGCGAATGAATCGGCCTTCGGTGACCGCATCGGCGATCAAACGGCACAGCAGCGCGCCCGAGCGGATGGCGTCGTCGTTACCGGGGATGACGTAGTCAATGACGTCGGGGTCGCAGTTGGTGTCAACGACGGCCACGACCGGCAGACCGAGCTTTCGCGCTTCGGTGACCGCGATGTGCTCTTTCTTCGTGTCGATCACGAAGATGGCGTCGGGGACGCGGTCGAGGTTGGCGATGCCGCTCAAGTTGCGGTCGAGCTTCTCCAGTTCGCGACTGTGGCGAAGCGCTTCGCGCTTGGGCATGTTCTCAAAGTCACCGGCGCGCTGCATCGAACGCAGTTCGACCATGCGCTTGACTCGTCCGGCAACGGTGGCGAAATTGGTCAACATGCCACCGAGCCAGCGCTGGTTCACGAAGGGCATACCGCAGGCCTGAGCGTAGTCAGCGATGGGTCCCTGGGTCTGCTTCTTGGTGCCCACGAACAGGATGATGCCGCCACCGGCGACGAGGTCACGCACGTAGGCGTAACTCGATTCGATGCCGGCGAGGGTCTTGCGCAGGTCGATCAGGTAGATCCCGTTGCGCTCACCAAGGATAAAGCGGCGCATTTTGGGATTCCAACGACGGGTCTGGTGCCCGAAGTGCACGCCCGAGTCCAGTAGTTCTTGCAAAGTGACGAGAGCCACGTTCTTTTCCTTCCGTTCGGTTACTCAATCCCCGTGGTGCACCGCAAGCGGCGACCGTACGAAACCACGACGACATTTCTTCAACTCACCCACCGTGGGAGAGCCAGACCATGGTAGTCGCTGGCGGGGACTACCCCCTCGGGTGGGTCTCGCGGTGGATCTTCTGGAGGTGCGATTTGGAGACGTGCGTGTAGAGCTGAGTGGTCGTGAGACTCTCATGGCCGAGCAGTTCCTGCACGACGCGAAGATCGGCGCCGCCTTCGAGCAGGTGCGTGGCGTAGGTGTGGCGCAGCGCGTGGGGATGGACGTGACCTCGCGCCACGCGGTTGTCGAGGATCCTTCGAACGTCACGCGATCCGAGGCGATGGCCCCGACGGTTGAGGAACATGGCGTCGCGCGGCGAGTCCGCGCGCGCGACGTCCTCACGCGCGTCGCTCAACCACAGGCTCACCGCCGCCAGGGCCCGACGGTGCAGTGGCACGATGCGCTCTTTTCGGCCCTTTCCCATCACCCGCACCAGCCCGTCGGAGAAGTCCACGCTGTCGATGTTGAGGTCGCAGAGTTCGCTCACGCGCAGTCCGGCGCCGTAGAGGACTTCACAGATCGCCCGGTCGAGCACCGCCCATTCGTCATCGCCCCAGTCTTCGTCGAGCAGCGAGTCCAGCTGCTCGCGAACGACGACCTTGGGCAGTTGGACGTTGGGGCGCGGTGCCGAAAGGCGCGCGGCGGGACTCTCGTCGAGGTGGCCACGTTCGACGAGCCACGCGAAGTAACTACGCAACGACGCTCGTCGCCGGGCAATCGAGGCTCGCTCGTCGCCGCGCAAGGTCATGAAGGCGAGGTACTCGCGCAAGATCTTCTTGGTGATCCGCGTCGGTTCGCTCCAGTGCTGCTCCAGGGCCCACGAGATGAACTGCTGCACGTCGCCGAGGTAGGCGCGTTGGGTCGCGG
>JADGOK010000020.1 GCA_017882985.1 Acidimicrobiales bacterium | reverse complement strand
ATTATCAAAGCCGGCGTCGTGGTGGTGCTCGGAACAATCATGTCGATTCTCGACACGACCATCGTCGCCGTGGCCCTGCACACGCTCAGCGGGGACTTTCACGTCAATCTCGCGACGATCCAGTGGGTGACGACGGGCTACCTGTTGTCACTCGCGGTGGTCATTCCGGTGTCGGGTTGGGCGGTACACCGATTCGGCGCCAAGCCCGTGTACATGATCTCACTCGCGTGTTTCGTCGTTGGTTCGGCGCTCTGCGGCGTGGCGTGGTCGGCGTCGAGCCTTATCTTCTTCCGGGTCCTGCAGGGTGTCGGTGGCGGCATGATCATGCCGGTCGGTCAGTCGATCATGGCCCGGGCCGCGGGACCGCAACGGATGGGTCGCGTCATGGGCATTATCGGGGTCCCTCAGCTGCTGGGTCCAATCCTCGGTCCGGTCCTGGGCGGCGTGATCGTGTCGAACACGTCGTGGCGCTGGATCTTCTTCGTCAACGTACCGATCGGCCTGGTCGCCTTGTGGCTGTCGCGCAGTTATCTCGTCAAGACCCCGGGCGACCGGGAACACCGCTTCGACCTGCTCGGCTTCCTGCTGCTGTCGCCGGGACTGGCACTGATTGTCTACGGCCTCTCCGAGGTCGGCACGGTCGGCGGCTTCCGTGGCGCGTCGGTATGGGACAGCCTCATCGGTGGTCTCGTGCTCAGTGCCTTGTTCGTCGTACGTTCGATTAAGGCGCCCGAACCGCTGATCGAGATGCGCCTCTTCAGAGACCGAACGTTCTCGGTCTCCTCTATTGGCATATTCCTTACCGGCGCGACCCTCTACGGCACCATGTTTCTCCTGCCCTTCTACTACCAGATCGTTCGGGGTGACCCCGCCTGGAAGGCCGGTTTGTTGATGGCTCCCCAGGGCATCGGCGCCGCAGTGGTGATGCGTTACGCCGGTTCCTTATCCGACCGGCGCGGGCCTCGCTACGTCGCCGCCGTTGGCATGTCGCTGCTGGCCTTGGGAACCTTGGCGTACACGGGCGTCACCGCGACGAGCAGCTACGTCCTGCTTGCGGGTGCACTCTTCGTGCGCGGTATTGGTCTGGGCTTTGGCATGATGCCCGTCTTCGCCGCGTCGTACCGCAACCTGACCCACGCCGACGTTCCCAAGGCCACGTCGGCGACCAGCATCGTCCGCCAAATTGGCGGCTCGCTTGGCGTCGCGATCTTCGCCGTTGTCCTGCAGACCCAGATCGCCCAGCGTTTTCCCACGACCGGCGCCGCGATGCAGTCGGGACTCATCCGTCCCACACTGCACGACCTGCAGAGCATCGCGGGCGCGTTTCGCCATTCGTTCTGGTGGTCGTTCGGCACCTGCGTGCTCGCCATCGCTCCGGCCCTCTTCTTGCCCAACACCGGCGTCGCGAAACGAATGTCGCCTGCCGAGATCCTCGAACTCACCGCCGAGTAGCAACGTGGCGAGCGACGGCTTCGTTCGCGACCACACCGACGTTGCTCCTTAACGACGACGACGTAGACCTGCGATCGAAGACCAACGTCACTGGGCAAACGGGTGACCCCGTCCCTAAGATGACCAACGTGAGTGACAGCACGTTGGATCAACCGCGCGCGAACATGTCGTCAGTCATTCGCACCGAGGATCTCACGAAGGTGTACAGCGGGGCGGACTTTCGAGCGGTGGACGAGCTCAATCTCACGGTGGAGGCTGGTGAGATCTTCGGACTGCTCGGTCCCAACGGCGCCGGCAAGACCACGGTCGCCGGAATGCTCACGACGAGGGTCGTCCCCACTTCGGGTACCGCGCGCGTCGCCGGCGTTGACGTGGTCGCCCATCCCGCCGTCGCCAAGCAGTTCATCGGCGTCGTGTCACAAACCAACACGCTCGACCGTCAACTCACGGTATGGGAGAACCTCTACTTCCACGGCCGCCTCTTCGGCATCGGCGCCAGCGAATCGCGCGAGACCGCCAACCGATTGCTCGAGCAGTTTCAACTGGCCAAGTGGGCCAAGGCCTCGGTCTACGCCTTGTCCGGCGGAATGGCCCAACGCCTGATGGTTGCGCGATCGATCTTCCACCGACCCGCGGTCTTGTTCATGGACGAACCGACCGCTGGTCTCGATCCACAGAGCCGACTGGCACTGTGGGAGATCCTCGAACAGCTGAACGGCGACGGCCAGACGATCCTCTTGACGACGCACTACATGGAGGAGGCCGATCAACTCTGTGACCGGGTCGCGATCATGGATCGCGGCAAGATTCTCGCCCTCGACACGCCCGCGGGGCTCAAGCGCTCGGTCGGCATCGACACCATCGTCACCGTCAAGGCCGTCGGCGACCAGGAAAAGCTGGCGGCCACGCTCAAGGCCGGCGTGACGGGCATCAGCGCCAGTCGTCTCACTGACAAGGGCGTCGAACTCCACGTCAGCGGCGGCGATCGTCTGCTCGCGCGCGTCATGAGTGCCGCCGAAGACGGAGGATTCCAGGTCGCCGACCTCGCCGTCGCGGAGCCCTCACTCGAAACGGTCTTCATCAGCTTGACCGGCAAGGAGCTACGCGACGCATGACCTCGACGCCCGCGCCACTCATCACGATCGGCCCACGCCGTTCGCCCTTCGCCGCCAGTCGTTCCGCGTTCGCCGCGCTGTTGCTGCGCGACGTCGTGGTCTTGAAGAAGGACGCGGCGATCTTCGTGCTGCGCACCATCATCCAGCCCTTCCTGCTCTGCTTCGTCTTCCTGTTCGTGTTTCCCAAGATCGGACAGTCCGTAGGAGGTGGCGGCGCGTCGGGCGCGACGAGCACCTTCGCCACCGTGCTCGTCGCCGGCGTCGTCGGCATTTCGGTCATGTTCCAGGGCGTCCAGGCCGTGGCGCTGCAGATGTCCCAGGAGTTCGGCTTCACCCGCGAGATCGAGGACCGCGTCCAGGCACCGTGCCCGATCTGGCTCGTCGCCGTCGAGAAGGTCGTTTCGGGCGCGTTGCAAGGACTCATCTCGGCGACGCTGGTCTTGCCGATCGCCTACTTCGTGCACGCCAAGGGCGTCGAAGCGAACATCTCGCCCCACTGGTTCGTGGTCGTCACCCTGGTGCCGCTCGCCTGCGTCGCGATGGGATCGCTCGGTCTCGTGCTCGGCACCAGTTTCGAGCCGCGCAACATTGGCCTGATGTTCGGGTTCGTCATCTTGCCGATCACCTTTCTCGGTGGAACGTACTACGAGTGGACCCGCCTCGCGCCGGTCAAGATCGGCTCGTGGCACTGGCTGCAGACGATCGTCTTGATCAATCCCCTGTTGTACGTCAACGAGGGAATGCGCGCGGCCTTCACGGACGTTCCGCACATGCACCTGTACATCGTCTACCCGGTTCTCGTGGGTTTCTGCGTCGCCTTTCTCTCACTGGGACTTCGCAACTTCCGTCGCCGTGTGCTCGCCTAGCGGCACGGTGCCCGACGACGAGATGCCGTGCCCCGGTGATGGCGGTCCCGCGCATCGAACAGTTGCGCTGTAAGAAGGACGCGCGAGCGGACATAAAGCAGTTGCGAGGTCAAGTTGACTACTACGGCGGGCCAGGGTCCGCCCCACGTGGTCAGTAGTGATACAAGGCACCAAGCGAGACGATTACCGATCACTGTGGAACGAGAAGCGAACCGCAAGCACGCTGAGGAGGCATCATGAGCAACGACACCACTGGCCAAACAACCCCGCTCGACCACCGGACCGGTGAATGGCGCCCTCCGCGCGGCCGGATGGGTCTTCGACTGGCGATAGTGCTCATCGTCGTCATCCTCGTCGCCGGTCTCGTGCTCGCCAGCGTCGCGCTGGGCCGTTCGTCATCGTCCTCGAGATCGACGATCAACGTCACCGGTTCGGGCACGGTGCAGGGCACGCCGGACACACTCAACTTCCAGATAGGCGTCCAGACCGTCGCGGCGTCCGCCGCGGCGGCCCTCGCCCAAAACAACGCCCGGGTTCTCTCGCTCGAAAACACACTGCTCGCCAACGGCGTCACCAAGAAGAACATGCAGACGTCGGGACTCAACATCTACCAGAACACCAACAACAACGGTCAAGTGACCGGATTCTCCGTGGTCGACGATCTCAACGTCACGATGCACAATTTGAAGATGGCTGGCGCCACGATCGACGCCGCCGCCCGCGCGGCCGGCAACGGCGTCCAGCTCTACGGCGTCTCGTTCTCCATCTCCAACCAGTCCAAGCTGCTGGCGGCGGCGAGAGCCAAGGCCATGCGCAACGCCCACACCGAAGCGTCCCAGGTCGCTGCCGGCGGCGGTGCGGGCATCGGCTCGATTGTGAAGGTCACCAATCAGGAGAACACGTCGCCCAACGTCATCTACCCCTTCGCCGCGACGAACGCGAAGGCGGCGGCCGGCGTACCGATTCAGGCTGGCAGTCAATCGATCAACGTGCAGGTTTCGGTCACGTACGCCCTCAACGGCTGAGTCGGGTCAGCCTCAGTTGTAGCGCGTTGGCGCGCCGCGCGACTCCGCGTGGCTGTCGACGGCCCGGGTGAGGTCTTCGAGGATCGCCTCGATGTTGGCTGCGTGTAACGGCGAGATCATCATGTGCAGTCCCGAAGGTCCGGTGACGCGACCGAGGTGCCAACCCCGATCATCCATGACGTCGCCGATCGCGCTGATGTCGTCGTCGTCGGAGGTGAAGCTGAGCAGCGGTCCGATGGGTTCGCCCAGGATCCGCAGTCCGCGGATCGCCCCAATGCCTTCTCTCAGTCGTGACGTCGTCGCCATCAGTCCTCGCATCAATTCGACGTAACCGTCCTCGCCGAGGTAGTTCATCACCGCCCACGCGGCGGCGACGGGACTCGCGGCCCGCGCGCCCGCAACCGAACCGGTCCAGTAGAAGCCAGCCGGCCACTGGTCGTACCCGAACATCTGGTGATTCATCCAGTCGGACTCGCGATAGACCACCACCGACGCTCCCTTGGTCGTGTAGCCGTACTTGTGGATGTCACACGACATCTGGGTGACGCCCGGCAATCGGAAATCGAAAGCCGGCACCTCGAAGCCGAGACGCTCCATGAAGGGCAGCACGAATCCCCCGATACACGAATCGCTGTGGAATGCGACGCCGCGTGCAAGGGCGACCTCGGAGAGTTCTTCGATCGGGTCGATCACACCGTGCGGGAAACCGTAGGCGGAGCCGACGACGAGAACGGTGTTCTCATCAACGGCGTCGACCACGGCGTTCACGTCAGCGCGAAAGTCCGACGCGAGCGCGGTTGGTCGCGCCTCGAGTCCGAGAAAGAAGGCCGCCTTCGCGAACGCCGGATGGGCCGAGAGCGGAAAGACGATGTTCCCACGCTCGATACCCCTTTCGGCCTTAGCCCGCTCGCGGCTCACGAGCACCGAGAGCAGAATCGACTCGGTCCCACCGGCGGAGAATCCCGCTCCGCTCGCTGTGGGGGCGTTCAGCAGCGACGAAACCATCCCCACGACCTCGTGCTGCATGATGCCCAGACTCGGGAAGCGCAGTGGATTGAGCGCGTTCTCAAAGAGGTAGGCGTTGTTGGCCTCGAAGAGGACGCTGTCCACGTCCGAGCGTCCGGTCGGATAGATAAGGCTGAACACCCTTCCACCCGACCAATCGGCGTCGCCACACTTTCGCTGAAACATCTCGGCAAAGACGTTGGCCGATGATCGACCGTGCTCGGGCAGCGTCACGCGCCACTGTCGCAGCGCCGCCAGCTCGTCACTGCTCACCTTTGGCTTGCCCGCCACGTCGCCCCTTCGCTCTTCACGTCACACTACAAACTTCGTCACCGTGACCCGCGGCCGGCCCGAGAGGCGAGCAGCGCTCAGCCCGTGGGGAGCTACGCGCGAGCCAGAGCAATGACCAACGCTTCGCCCGCTCGAATGACCCCCGGTTGGGCGTCGAGTGCACTGCTCAGAACAATGGCTCCGTCGACGACGTTGAACGCGAGATTGTCCTTGGAGAAATTGACGACCACGCGGGTCCGCTGAGCGTCGACGACGCGCTCGAACACCAAGAGATCACCTTGGGTGTGCGCCGCCAGGAGCTCGCCGCGTCGCAACGCGACACTCTGGTGTCGCAGTTCCAGCAATCGCTTGGCGAATCGAAGGGTCGAACACTCGTCGGACTGTTGGGCCTCGACCGATCGCGCCGCGGCGTCAGCGGCGAACGGCAACCACGGTTCGACGGGCCAGCCATGATCGGATCCCGTCGTCCACGGCAACGGCGCCCGACAGCCGTCGCGTCCGCCCGGGTCGACGGCTTGATCGGGATCGATCAGCGCGTCTTGGAGCCCGAGTTCCTCACCGGCGTACAGGAACGGCGTACCGCGAAGGGTCAACAAGAGCACCAACGCCGCCCGGACCCTCGCCTGGTCACCACCGAGTCGGGTCGCCACGCGCGCGTTGTCGTGATTACTCATCACCCACGTCGGCCACGCCTGGGCCGCCGACATCGCGCTCTCCGTACGAAGGATCAGCGCGAGCCACGCCTCGGCGCGCCAGCCGGTGAACAACGAGGAGAAATTGAAACAGAGATGAAGTTCATCCTGATGGCCGTAGTAGGCGCTGACTCGCTCGGGATCGAAGAGATAGACCTCACCCACCGACACTCGGTCGCCCGGGTAGTCGTCGATCACCGCGCGAATCTCGCGCAGGTACTCGTGCGTGACCGCGACGTCGTTGAGTGGCGTGTGGCTGAGTGCGCGCAGTTCCTCGGGATCGTCGGCGTCCAGCTCCTTGCCGATCAAGTGCACGACGTCCATTCGAAATCCGTCCACGCCCCGATCCAGCCAGAACCGCAGCGTCTCGTGCAGTGCCGTGCGTACCTCGACGTTCTCCCAATTGAGGTCGGGTTGGCTCGGCAGGAAACAGTGAAGGTAGTACTGCTCGGTCTCGTGGTCCCAGGTCCACACCGATTCGTCGCTCCACGCGCGGATCCAGTTGTTGGGAAGTGATCCGTCGGGTTTGGCGTCTCGCCATACGTACCAGTCCCGTCGCTCGCTCTCGCGAGAAGAGCGAGCGTCGACGAACCAGGAGTGGTCACTGGACGTGTGATTGGGTATCCAATCGAGCAGCACGCGAATGCCCAGATCGTGAGCTTCGCTTATGAGATCGTCGAAGTCCCGCAGTGTGCCAAAGACGGGATCGATCTCGACGTAGTTCGCGACGTCATAACCGAAGTCGCGCATGGGTGACGGGAAGATCGGCGACAGCCAGAGCGCGTCAATACCGAGCCACGAAAGGTACCCGAGTTGTTGACGGATGCCGTTGAGGTCACCGATCCCGTCTCCGTTGGAATCATGAAACGACCGGGGGTAGATCTGATACACGACCGCATCACGCCACCACGTCATCGTTGAAGAATAGCCCCACCCCAGTGTCGAACATCAGCAACGCGAATCATTGCGAGTGAGGGTTCGGTCGATCAATGGTCGTGCGTGCGCTGGCTCGACTGATCGTCAGTCGTTGATGAATCCCTGCTCACCGCGTTCGATGTCGTCGTGTTCCTTCTTGATCACTCGTGCTTCCGATTCGTCATTTTCGGGGTCCGCAAGTACCTCAAGTCGAAGACCCGTTGTGGGGTCCTTGACGCCGTAATTAATTCTGCGAAACCAACTGAAGAGGGCCACGCTTCGAACCTACTTGGCTCGACATTGACTCGCAAGTGTCGCCAATGAAGAGCTGCCCTCGATTTCAGTCGGCGAAGCGGTCTGTTTCCTTGGAAGAGATTCCGACCCGTTGACGCGGAGTCGAAGGTGACGTGCTTCTTCACTGCATCACTCGTCGTGTCCCCACGAGGGTGGGAGCATCGCGCTTCAGCATTGCGATGTCGCACGTGAATGAGCCACGTCGCTCGCATGAGCGAACTTAGGATAACGACTTGGGGCGTGGACAGCCGATTGGACAGATCAGAGGTATTGCACTCGAGATCGTCTCACGTATGGCGTCTCGCAACGGTGTCCTCGAATCAATGGCCCGATTCAACCACGTGATCGACATCCGCCACTTGCAGTCGACTGAGTTTGTGCGGGTCTCGAGGTCGATGGGCGCGAATTCGAGCCTGATTGGTGAATCGCTCAGCGTCAGCGCACGGACCGCGTGCAAGCAGTACGGTGGGCCCGAGTCGTACGACCCAGAGAGAAAAGCAGCGGATCCTTTCGGCCAAGGACATCACAGGCGTGATTTCGTTATAATGAGCGGACACGAAGGAGACAATCCGACATCGTCGGACCACGTGATCTCGAGCGAGCCGTCGCCGTACGGTCGTCCGAACACCCTTCCGACGGACTGATGTTGCGTTTGGCGCTGACGCCGGAGAGGGAGGGATTCGAACCTTGACGTTCCCAGACTCGGTCCAGCTCGTAGTGCGTCGGCGCGCCAGT
>JADGOK010000019.1 GCA_017882985.1 Acidimicrobiales bacterium | reverse complement strand
ACGAAGGCGACGCCGATGTTCGCGAAGTACGCGAGCGAACCCTTGATCTCGGCCTGGTCAATGGCCTGTGACGACGCGGTGCGGCCATAGAGCGGCTCGATCGTCTCCCAGGTGTTGCCGGTCTCGACGTCGAGCCACCAGTGGGCACTCTTCGCCGTGGCCGTTGGCGACGTCGAACCATTCGTCGTCTCGGCGTTCACCGCGTTGGCGAACGAGACACGCGCCGCATTCCATCCGAAGTCGTACGAACACGCGGTCGAATTGGCGCCGTCACAGACGAGGGGGCTTTGCTGACTCGTCGGCCAACTTGACGAGTACGCCGGTCCGGGACTCCCGGTGTTCAGGTAGAAGGCCGGTGCACCACTCAGTGTCGAGCCGGCCCAGCGAAGCTCGCTGGCCAGACAGGGGTTCGTCGAGAACGGATGTCCGTTGTTCACTCCGACGATGCCGAAGCCCGCCGACGTAGGAAGGACTCGACCACATTGGGGGAAACTGACGTCGTAACCAGTCGACGCGGATGTGCTGGGCGCACTCGCGGCGCCGACCGCGGGCATCGACATGAGACCACTCGCCGTCAGCGCTGCCGCGAACAGACCTTTCGAGAGTCGATTTAACACGTTCTTCAATCCTAGGGTGCGAGGCAAGTGCCCACCAAGGCCGAACGTCTTAGAATCAACTGTGAAACCCGGATTGCGCTGTCATTACGGTGTGGCACTGGCAACTCGGCGAAATCAAGACGTTCGAATCTCGGCTCCTCGACGGCCAATTGCTGCGACGACATCGAGTACTCAGATCATGGCTTGGTGGCGACACCCATCGTGAAATAGCTCCACGGCTTCGGACCTCGCGCGTAGCGCTGCTCCGACCACTCAAGAGTGAACCCTGCTTCGGCGACGAGCGCCAAGGGTTCGCGGGTGAGGTGACATCCGTCAGCGAGAGAGCGCTGGAGGGGTTCGAGTCGGCGCTGCCAACGCGCGACGTGTGTGTCCGGAGACAATCCGTGTTCGAGAAAGTGGAACGATCCACCCGGACGCAGCACTCTTCGTATCTCGGCGAGGACTTGGGGTGCGTCCGGAACCGTGCACAACGTGAACGTCGCCAACGCGCTGTCGCACGACGCGTCGTCAAGCGGTATCGACTGACCGTCGAGGCCAACGTGTACTACCTCGACTCCGGACCGTTCGATACGCTTCTTCGCCAGTTTCCTGGCTAGCTCGGCCGGCTCCACGGCCAGGACGACCTCAACCTCTTTGGGGTAGTGCTCGACGTTGAGACCGGACCCGAATCCAATCTCGACGACCCGACCGACGAGTCCGGCGGTGACTTGAACGCGCCAACGCTCCATCCCCGCCGCGCCACACGCGCGATCGACCAGCCTTGGCAGCACGCGGTCTCGGTACCAGCTCACGCTGCGAACTTAACGCTCATCACCGCGCGTGGTCGAGGAGCCCGCGATCGTGAGGCACTCCAGTGATGTCACCCCCGGGCCATCGTGGCGTCATCGGTCTTGCTCCGTACTCGCGAGCTACCAAACGCTCGAGAGCGATCGTGGCGTCGATGTCGTCTCGCCCACTGACACCCTTGGCCACGAGGGGTCGCGCAAAGACGCTGAATCATGGAGGGTTCGGGACCGCAGGGCGCCACTTCTCGCACCACGAGTAGCCGATGGAAGCAAGCGCGCTGAAAGTGGCCCGCACGAACGTATCGTGGCTCGGCCCACGCTTGGACGCGAGAGAAAGCTGCCGTGACCGATGCGTTGAGCAGCGCGGCAACTATTTCCGGGCCAGGACTTCGCCGTGGAGCAGGAGGAAGACGCCGTCCGGTTGCTCGCCCCATTGGCGGAACGCACTCGAGATCTCCTCGAGTTCTGACCTCGTCGCCAGTCCGGACTCAACGAACTGCTGGGCGATGTCGCTATGCAGAAGGCGGTCAGACCACAGGCCGCCCCACCAGTCTCGTTCGTCAGCTGACTCGTAGGTCCACGTCGACGACGTCACCGTGAGATTCTGGAATCCCGCGGCCTGAACCCATCCCTTCAGCATTCTTCCGGCGTCCGCCTCGGCGCCGTTACGACGGGTGAGTTGATGATAGAGATCCAGCCATCGATCGAGCAATGGATTTCGCGGTGCCCACACGAAGCCGCCAAAGTCCGCGTCGCGCACCGCCAACAATCCATCAGGTCGCAGGACTCGTCTCATCTCCTTCAACGCCTCAATCGGACGCACCAGATGCTGCAACACCTGATGCGCGTACACGATGTCGAAGCTCTCGTCAGGAAAGTCCAACTCGTAGACGTCTCCGACGCGAAAGGTGACGTCGCGCGGAGGTGAGGTGGGGTACTGTTCTCGGGCCCTGGCAATGACTTCTTCGGACCTGTCGATGCCGATAACCGATCCGCCAACGAGACGCTCGGCGAGACCGGCAGTGATGTTGCCCGGCCCGCACCCGACGTCCAGCAGGGCAAGTCCGGGTGAAAGGTGCGCGAGAAGGAAGGACGCAGAATTCTCTGGCGTCCTACGAAGATGACTTCGCAGGACCGATTCGTGGTGGCCGTGGGTGTATCGGTCTGACATGACCCTTGGAGGTTACGTGAGCTGGAGAAGTGAGCGCAAGGTTCGAAGCGATAGGGCGCCACGCGATCGCGAAGCGGTGGCGAGCTCGCGATCGACTCTCGGCTAGCGCTCGGCGGGCTCGCGAATACCGGCGATCACGATGTCGATAAGGCGCTGGAGTCCGTCGTGATCAAAGCCGTTATGACCCGCGGCGTTGCAACTGCCGCTGATCAGCGCGAGGATGTCGGTCGTGGAGACGTCGTCCTTTATCGCGCCGCGCTTCACGGCCCGTTCTCTTAGAACGTCCACGGCCTTCATCAGTTCACCAAGAAGATCGGAGAATTGCGATTTGACGTCGATTCCGGCTTGGTTCAACGCTTCGAAGAGGTCGCGCTTCTCCGCGGCCTGACGGGCAAACTCGCGAAGGAATTCAAAGAGCGCCTGACCCGGGTCCGCGCTGTGGTCAAAGTGACGTGCCGTGTCGATGAGCTGGGTCACTCGCGTCATGACGATGGCCTCGTAGAGGGCCTCCTTCGTCGGGAAATGCCGATACAAGGTTCCAATGCCGACGCCGGCTCGCTCGGCGATGGCGTCGATCGGCACCAACACCCCCTCGAGCGCGAAAGTCTCTTCGGCGGCGACGAGGATCTTCTCGTGGTTCCTCGCGGCGTCCGCGCGCATCGGTCGAGTCGCGGACGCCTCGCGAGCATCGCTCGACGTGTCCGTCCCGTTCAAATTGTGTTCGTTCGCGTCCACGAGCGGGCCCTTGGTTGCGGTCACGAAAAATTCCTCCACGGGAAGTTGACAAACGGAACGCTCGTTACTATAGTTTGAAATAACGGAACTAACGTTCCGCTTAAAGCGCTCCTAAGTCCATATTACGCAGGTTTGAAACCACTATGACCGCAAATCGCTTTCTGGTAACCGATTTCTGAAATGGAGATTCGAATGAAAATAGACGCACTCGACGCCACGGCACCCACACAAGGTCCCTCCGCCGACCCAAAACGGTATTGGTCGCTCGCCATTATTGGTATCGCCCAACTGATGATCGTGCTGGACGCGTCCGTCGTGGTCGTCGCCCTCCCGTCGGCCCAGCACGCATTGCACATCTCGATCGCCAATCGCCAGTGGGTCATGAGCGCCTACACCTTGGCCTTTGGCAGCCTGTTGCTGCTCGGTGGACGGATCGCCGACCTCTGGGGTCGTCGCCGGATGTTCATCGTAGGGCTGTTGGGCTTCGGGGCGGCGTCGGCCGTCGGCGGACTGGCGCAGAGTTCGGCAATGCTCTTTGGCGCGCGAGCGCTCCAGGGAGGCTTTGCCGCGTTGATGGCCCCGGCCGCACTCTCGCTGCTCACGGTCACGTTCACCGAGCCCCACGAGCGAGCTCGCGCCTTTGGCGTCTACGGAGCCATCGCGGGCAGTGGCGCCGCGGTCGGACTCGTTCTTGGCGGCTTCTTGACCCAGTTCGCGTCGTGGCGTTGGACGCTGCTGATCAACGTGCCGATCGCGGCGGTGGCGGCGATCGCCGCGTCGCGCGTCATCAAGGAGAGTCGGGCTGACACCCGGGTGAGCTACGACCTCCCCGGCGCGATCACGTCGACGGGGGGGCTGTTCTTGCTCGTCTACGGATTCACGATGGTCGCCTCGCACGGATGGGGATCACTGTTCACGCTTTCTCTGCTCGGCGGCGCCGCGGTCATGCTCAGTGCGTTCGTGGTGATTGAACTGCGATCAACGCACCCGTTGTTGCCACTGCGGGTCGTGCTCGACCGCAATCGTGGTGGCGCCTTTCTCGCGTCACTTCTGGTCGGCTGCGCGATGCTCGGTACGTTCCTCTTTCTGACCTACTTCCTCCAGGGCACCCTGCACTACAGCGCACTGCGTACTGGATTCGCCTTCCTGCCGTTCTCGGGCGGCATCATCCTCGGCGCGAGCGTCTCGAGCCGGCTTCTGCCTCGCGTCGGACCGCGCAATCTGATGGTCGCCGGTCTGTCCATCGCAACGTTCGGGTTGGCGTGGTTCACCCGTCTCGGCGTCGACAGCACCTACGTGGCGCACGTCCTGCTTCCCGAGATTCTCATCAGTGTCGGCATGGGTCTCACGTTCGTGCCAATGAACAGCACTTCCTTGTCGGGCGTGGATCCAGAACACGCCGGCGTCGCGAGCGCGCTCGTCAACACCACGCAGCAGATCGGAGGTGCGCTCGGCACCGCGTTCTTGAACACCGTCGCGGCATCCGCCACCGCCGCGTACCTCTCGACGCGCCTCGTCACGCCCGCAACGTTGCGGGTGGGCGCCGTGCACGGCTACACGACCGCGTTCGAATTCAGTGTTGGACTCGTGGCAATGGCCGGCGTCGTGATCGCCGTATTGATCGGCGCCAAGGGGACACACGCACGGCCGGGCCTCGACGTGCTCCCGGAGGCCCTCGAGGGATCCCCCCGCATCGCCTTTGACTGAGAACCAGCTACACCCGAACTGCCTTTCGTCGACTGAACCTCCGACCGTCGCGCGACGATCCGGGGGTCCCAACGATCCAGCGACAGCCATGGATTGAGAACTTGACAGTGATATCAAGATGATGTTAGATTCGCATCATGTTGATATCAGACTTCGTCGAGAGTATCCGTCAGGACTTCAAAAACCTTGCCGTACTGGCCGATTCGCAGACCGCAACGATCGTCGAACGTATCGGCGCCGCCGTCGAACCGGCTCTGCAGAAGCACCTGCTGGAATCCCTGAATCTCCTGGTTCAAGAGTTCAACGTCAATGACGGTGCGCCATTGCGACTGGAATACGAAGGTGACGAGGTTCACCTTTCCCGGTTGTCGACCGTCAGTGCCGACGAGAACGCCACACCGAGCGACTACTCCGCACGCATCGCCCTTCGACTGAGCGATGACCTCAAGGAGAGCATCGAGCACCTGGCGACGGACGTCGGATCGTCGGTGAATTCATGGATCGTGCGCTCCCTCGAGCGAACGGTGCGCAGCGATCCTTCTGGCACCTTCGTCTCGGGACGACGTCAACTGCGCGGCAAGGGTCGCGCCTAAGTCATGGAAGTTGGGGCGCCGTGACCTACCTACGACTGCTCACAGCGAATGATGCTCGTCGCGACTCGTACCGCCGGGTCCGTCGTGAGACCTTGAATTTCGAGACCTGCGGCGGTGAACGTCACTCGCCGCACGAGCTCACGCTGTCGCCAATAGGTCAGCTGATCCACCTGCCAGTGAGGATTGCCAGAAAAGTAGTCGTCAGTTTTCATCGAAAGGAAGAAGAGATGGTCAACGAAAACAACGCGGAGTCCTTCCCCAAGAACGAGGGCGCGTCGACGCGTGGTCGTTCCGAATTCGAAAGGACGGAGTCCTACTCCCCGAGCGGACCGATCCGAGCGAAGATCTTTACGCGCAGTGGTGACGTCGTCGTTCGATCGGTACCGGGCAACAAGCTCGAGATAACGCTCGGTACCTCCTCAGCCAATTTCGCTCATCTCCTCGACGAAGCGTCGATCATTTTCGACGAGAAGCGAAACGAGGTGGAGATCCACACACAGAACGGCGACCGAGGTACCCGACCTCACGGGCCGACACTAAAGATGAAGAGGTCCTGGTTCGATTTCGGCGGCGCCGACCTCGACGTCTACGTCGTACTGCCCCCTGATTCGGCCCTCGACGTCGCGACCGTGTCCGGCGACACCACGATCAACGGATCAATGGGCAACGTGAGTGTGTCGAGCGTCTCGGGTGACGTGGTCGCGCCCGATTCGTGCGACGCTCTCGAAGTGCGCACCGCCTCGGGCGACGTGCGAACGGGTCACGTTCGCGACAACTTTAGCTGTCGAAGCGCGTCAGGCGACGTGGCGTGCCTCGGATCAGCGGCGAAGACCGAGATCGTAAGTGCGTCCGGCGACGTCATTGTCACGGCCGAGCAGCCGGGCCAGCTCGTGGTGAAAGCCGTTTCGGGTGACGTTCACGTTCAAGTGGCGCGCGGCCTTGCCGTTGACGTCAACGGAAAGACGGTGTCGGGCGATATGGGCACTGACATCGATCTGAGCGGATCAGGCGACCCTCGCGACGACGAGGAGTTGATCTCCATCAAGATCTCCACCGTCTCGGGCGACATCAGGATCGAAAAGGCGTCCTAGCGAGGGATCGGCCGCTCAAAGGCGAGGCGCCACTGTTCTCCGGAATGGGGAAACGTGGGGTGTCGCGAACGTCGGAAATGTGCCACATTCTTGTACAAAGAGTTTTCTCAACCATTGGTGTTGTGTCTCGTTGCGATGAAGGTCAGAATGGACTCTTTGGCGACAATGAACGTCGAGACGAAACGTAGTGCTAATGAGAGGCGGAAAGCTGATGAAGAACGTACACGTGAGCAAGCACGGAGGGCGGTCGTTTCGAACACGGCTCGCCTCTTTCCTCGCCCCGGGGGCGACGGTCGTCATCTTGACGACGGGTCTCATCGCGCTTCCGGGATCTGCGGTGTCCGCGGCGTCGGTCGCGCACGTGTCCGCAGCGCCATGCAACGTGAAGGTCGCCGCCGGTTCGGGGACCGTCGTGGGCAACCTGATCGTGGGCGTCACCGCCGGCACCACGAACGTCACCCTCGACTGCAACACGTCGACCAGCGCGGCGTTCGCGGTGGAAGCGTCGCTCTTCGCGGCGTTCGGTTCCTCGGCCGTCGTCCTCGCGTCCGAGGCCGACACCAGTGCATTGGGCACCTTCGCCCCGAGCGCTTCCGACACCGGATGCCCGGCTGGAACGGCCGGATCGTGCGAGGTGGCCACGTTCGCGGTTCCGTCCACGTTCGCGGCGTCTGACGCCAAGGCCGCGTGCCCTCCGACGCAGGCACAGATCAACGCGGGAATCTACGGCTGTGCGTTGGCCGTCGCGACGGCCGCGCAAGCGCAGGTCGCGGGCGCGGAGTACTTACTCACCTACGCGAGCGAGACCACGCCACCGAGCGCACCGACCATTACGGCGACCGCGACGACGGGCCCTCCCGGCAGCACCATCACGATCAGTGACGCGATTGGCAGCAGCGGCCACTGGTGGGGCAACGCCATCCAACAGTTCCAGGCCGTCGCGCTCGGCACCACTCCAACAGCCCCGCCCGCGTCGTGTGGTTCGGGAGGCTACGGCAACGTGCCCGCCCCGTTCCTCAAGGTCAACTGGTTTGCCGCCGCCAGCACCACGGCCATTGCCGGGAGCGCGGCCGGTGTCACCATCTCCAACAACTGCTACGACGGCTCGACGCTGTTCACACCGGTACTCGGTGGAACGGTCCCGGTGCCCGCGACACTCACGAACGGCACCAAGTACACGATGTACCTTTGTGAACTGAACGCCACGCCGTTTCCGGGCAACGACCCCAACGCCACGACCGACTGCGGACCGGCTCCGGCTGGCGCGAGCTGGATCGACGCGTCGGTATCGTTCAGCGCCGCCGCGGGAACCGCGCAAGCTGCACTCACGCTGACGAGCGTCACCGGCACCTTCGGCACGCCATTGACGCTTGCGACGAGCGGCGGCTCGGGCACTGGAGCGCTCTCCTACGTCGCCGCTGACGGTACAGCGACGGGCTGCACGATCACGAGCGGCGCGCTGACCGCGTCGTCGGCGGGATCATGCTCAGTCGTCGCGACCAAGGCCGCCGACAGCACCAACTTCGCCGTCTCGTCGACGCCGACCACGGTGACGCTCGCGGGTCAACCAATCGTCAAGCTCGTGAGCACGAAAGTCGCCCTCTCGAAGAACGCGAAAGTGCTGCCGATAAGGATCTCGTGCAGCGGCGCCCCGTGCAACGGCACGCTCACCGTGAGCGCCATCATCAAGGTGAAGGTGA
>JADGOK010000278.1 GCA_017882985.1 Acidimicrobiales bacterium | reverse complement strand
GCATCAACGAAATTGGGGGTCTTCTCGGCGAACGAAGCAGTTACAGTGCCGCCGACGTCATTGCCCACCTGCAGCCCTGACCGGTCGCTCGGCCACGTCCACGAACGTCCGAACGACGTTAACTACTTCGCCAGTAACGGCACTGACTGTCCCGGCTCGAGGACGACGGTTGTGGCGATCGACGCCGAGACTTCGAGGTACGACCGGAGCTCGGCGGGAGTACCCGCGAGTATCGGGAACGTGCCGAAGTGGTACGGCACGACGCGATCCACTCCGAGAAGGTTCACGGCGTAGGCGGCCTCGCGGGGTCCCATGTTGTAGTGACCGTCGATTGGTATGAGCGCGATCTCAGGGGCGTAGAGTTCACGGATGAGCGCCATATCCCCGAACACGTTCGTGTCGCCCGATATATAGACGGGTCCGCCTTCTCCGACGGGCAGTCCGATGACGAAACCGACGGGATTGCCGCCGTACGCATTGGGGACGTTGTCGCCGACGGCCAGACCGCATGAGTGGTCGGCACTGACCATCGTGATCGCGACCTCATTGACGTTGATGGTGCCACCCTTGTTCATCTCGACGATGTTCTCGACACCCATCGAAGCGAAATAGGCCGCCATCTCGGGCACGCACACCACGCTCGCGCCGCTCTCGGCCGCGAGCGCGATCACCGAACCCATGTGATCGAAATGTCCATGGGTAACCGCCAGGGCGTCGACGCGACCGAGATCGGCAATTCCGATCGGACTCTTGGGGTTGCCCTCGAGCCAAGGGTCGAACACGATACGGGTGTGCGACATCGTCGTGAGTAGGACGGTCGCGTGACCGAGCCACGTGAGCGTACCCAACGCCCCCACTGACTCAGAGGCGACCTCATCCTCCATTCGAAGCGCAGCGTTCACGATTGCTCCTTTCGTCGATGGGTCCTCTTGTCGTTGGTCAATTGTGCCCCAAGAATCGCGAATGACGACCGGGAATTCGCCGCGCCGGACGAGCGTTCGACATCCATGATCCCCGACGACGCCAAAAAGCTCACGTGAGCGAGGTCCCAATGATGTGCTTGGCGTACGCGTCGATCGTGCCGAAGGGATCGTCGTGCATCAGGTACAGCGAGAACTGGCTCACGCCGAGGCGTTCGAGTTCACCGAGTCGCTCTCGGTGTTGGTCGACGGGACAGAGGAGGCAGAAACGATCAATGATCTCGTCAGGGACGAACTCGGTGTCGGGATTGCCCGCCTTGCCGTGATGGCTGTAGTCGTAGCCCTTTCGACCCTTGATGTAGTCCGTCAGGGCCGGTGGCACCATGGTCGACTCAGCGCCGTAGCGCTCGACAATGTCCGCGACGTGGTTTCCCACCATGCCGCCGAACCAGCGCACCTGGTCGCGTTGATGGGCGACGTCGTTGCCCACGTACGCGGGAGCTGCGACGCACACGGTGAAGTCGTCGATTGACCGACCCGACGCGCGAACTGCGTCGTGCGCGACACCGGTCGCCCAGTTCACGATAAACGGGTCGGCCAACTGGAGTATCAAGCCGTCGGCCTTGCGCCCGGCGAGTTCCAGCGCCTTGGGACCGTACGCGGCCATCCAGACGTCGAGGTGGCCGTTCTCAACCCAGGGAATGCGCACGGCGGTGTCGTGCAGGGTGACCTCGCGGCCTTCGGCGAGGTTCTTCACTACGCTCATGCAGTCCGAGAGCGTGGAAAGTGACGCGGGCTTACCCCCGGTGAAGCGAACCGCGGAGTCGCCACGACCGATGCCGCACACGGTCCTCGGACCGAACATCTCGTTCAGCGTGGCAAAGAGCGACGCCGTCACCGTCCAGTCGCGCGTGAGTGGATTCGTGACCATCGTGCCGACCTTGATGTGCTTGGTCGAACTGAGGATCTGTGAGTAGATGACGAAGGGCTCCTCCCACAGCACGGCCGAATCGAACGTCCAGAAATGAGTGAAGCCGGCGTCCTCTGCCCGTTGGGCCAGTTCCACCACCTGCTTCGCCGGCGGATTCGTCTGGGCCACCAATCCAAATTCCATCAGGTCGACTCCTTGCTCTTCGGGTCCCGTCTGGCGTTCGTTTCCAGAGCCCCCACGGCGAGCGGCGCCGCGGACCGGTGCACGTTCAACGTAGGTACCCGTTCAGCGCGCGCTCGAGGAACTTTCCCGCACCGGGGCGACCCACGTACACGTTGTCCTCGATCACGACCGCGCCGCGCGACAGGACGGTCTTGACCTGTCCGGTCGCCTCCATCCCTTCGTAGGCCGAATAGTCGACTGCCATGTGGTGGGTCGCGGCAGAGAACACGTGCGTGCCCTCGGGATCGTAGAGGACAATGTCCGCGTCCGATCCCGGAGCGATGACGCCCTTCTTCGGGAAGAGTCCGAACATGCGCGCCGGCGTCGTCGAGGTCACGTCGACCCATCGTTGCAACGAGATCTCACCGCGATGAACTCCCTGGAAGATCAGGTCCATGCGGTGTTCCACGCCCGGCATGCCGTTGGGGATCTTGGAGAAGTCGCCGACACCGAGTTCCTTCTGCTCTTTGAAACAGAAGGGGCAGTGATCGGTGGAGACCAGACTGAGGTCGTCGGTGCGCAGTCCCCGCCACAGCTCGTCCTGATAACTTTTGGGTCGTAGTGGCGGCGAACAGACGAATTTGGCCCCTTCGAATCCCTCGCGACCCATGTCCTCGTCCGAAAGGAACAGGTACTGCGGACAG
>JADGOK010000277.1 GCA_017882985.1 Acidimicrobiales bacterium | reverse complement strand
ATCGTCAACGACCCACGGCGCCTTCCCGAGTTGCCCTAAGACCAGGATCGCGCCCGTGCCGGGGGGGAGGATCGGAACGGCGGCGTCCACGCCAAACGGGCCCACGTTGGTAATGGTGAGCGTCGTGCCGATCATTTCGTTGGGCGTCGCAGTGCCATTTCGCGCCTTGTCGACCAAGGCGTCAAGGGCGTTCGCCATCGCCACCAGGTCGAACTGGTCTGCGCCCTTCATATTGGGCACGACCAGGCCGCGCGGCGTGGCAGCCGCGATACCCAGGTTGACGGTGCGGCGCACCACGACCTCGATGGCCACGCTGTCGAAACTCGAATTGATCCCGGGAAAGTGCCGGGCCGCGTCACAGAACGCGAGAGCGGCGATCGTCAGCGGCGAGAGCCGCACGCCCACGAAACGGGGATGCTCCTTGAGCGACGCCAGAAGCTCGACCGTGCGGGTCGCGTCGACGCGCACCCACACCGCCGCGTGGGGCGCACTGAACGCACTCTGGACCATCGCGTCACTCATCGAACGCAGCACTCCCTTTACTGGAATACGTTCCTCTTTCGGCCCACTGGCCCACGACGCCAGCTCGCGACCCACGAACTGCGACGTCGTCGTCGGACCGGTAACGATGGGCCTCGGCCGCGCGACCGGCATCGGCGCACCGCTCAAGGCGCGATCGACGTCGTCGCGAGTGATGAGTCCGTCGCGGCCAGTACCTGCGACGTCTTCCAGGTCGACACCCTGCTGTTTGGCGTAGAGACGCACGGGTGGTGTGGAGCGCGGCGCGAGAGCGACTGACGCTCGCGCTGGCGCGGTCGCGGCTTCAATCGGCGCGGCCGGAGTCCGTCGATGGCGCCGAGTGACGACCGCGTCCTCGTCGGCGACGCCGTAACCGACGAGCACCGCGGTACGGGGAGCCCCTTCATTCGTCGGCGCGGACACCGCGATCACGGCCTCGTTGGCCGGCACGCTGTCGTCACCGCCGACGTCAAAGACCACGAGCGGTTTGCCGACTTCGATCACGTCGCCCACGTTGCCGTGTAGCGCGACGACCGTTCCCGCGTACGGGCTTGGCAGTTCGACGACCGCCTTGGCCGTCTCGATGTCGACGAGCGGCTGGTTCAGGGTGACGACGTCACCGACGCTCACCTTCCAGGTCACGATCTCGGCTTCGACGAGACCCTCACCCACGTCGGGCAGCAAGAACGTGCGCTCGCTCAACCCCCGAACTCCATCACTCGGTCGACCGCGTCGAGCACCCGGTCGACACTGGGTCGGTACTCTTCTTCAATGCGCGTCGGCGGATAGGGCACGTGGTAGCCACTGACGCGCAGTCCCGGCGCGCGCAGCGAGTAGAAGCATCGCTGGGTCAACTCCGCCACGAGCTCTGAGCCGATCGAGGCCATGTGGGGTGCTTCTTGGATGACGACCAGTCGACCGGTCTTCTCGAGCGACGTGGCCATGGGCGCGAGGTCGAGTGGCGCCAGCGAGCGCGCGTCGATGACCTCGATCGAGACGCCTTCGCCCGCCGCGGTCTCGGCGGCGCGCAACGCCGTCTTGACCATCGCGCCGTAGGCGATCATTGTCACGTCAGAGCCCTCGCGGCGCACGACCGCGTCGAACAGTCCGTGGGGGGCGGTGTCGAGATCGACCTCGCCCTTCTCCCAGTAGCGACTCTTGGGTTCACAGAAGATGATCGGATCATCGTGCTCGATCGACTGCTGGATCATCCAGTAGGCGTCGTTCGGGGTCGAACACGACACCACGCGAAGACCCGCGGTCTGAGCGAAGTAGGCCTCGGGGCTCTCCGAGTGATGCTCGATGGCGCCGATGCCGCCCTGGAACGGCAGACGAATAACGAGACTCATCAGGTAGACGCCGTCAGTGCGCTTATGCAGTTTGGCGACCTGGGACACGATCTGGTCAAAAGCGGGATAGACGAAACCGTCGAACTGGATCTCGCACACCGTGCGGTACCCGCGAATCGCGAGTCCGACCGCGGTGCCGACGATGGCCGACTCGGCGAGTGGCGCGTCGATGACGCGGTCCTCTCCAAAGTCCTTCTGCAGTCCGTCGGTGATGCGAAAGACGCCGCCGAGTTTGCCGATGTCCTCACCCATCAACAACACTTTCTTGTTCTTCTCCATCGCGCGACGAAGTCCGTCGTTGAGGGCTTTGGCCATCGTCATGGTGGTCGTGGCCATCAGTGTGAACCTCCGCCCACGCCGAGATCGATCATCTCGCGCCGCCCCTCTTCGACGAGTGGGTGCGGGGCGGCGTAGGCGTGATCGAACATCGACAACGGATCGGGTCGGTCCATGGCCAACACGTCGTCGCGAAGCTTGAGTGCGATGACGTCTGCCTCGCGCGCGACCTCGTCAAACGCGACGGCCTTCACCTTGTATTCGTGCACGAGCAGCGACTTCACGCGTTCGATGGGGTCGCGGAGCTTCCAGATCTCGACTTCGGCGTCGACGCGGTAGCGCGTCGGGTCGTCCGAGGTCGTGTGCGCCCCCATCCGATACGTAAAGGCCTCGATGAGCGTCGGGCCGGCGCCCGCGCGAGCGTTGTCCAGTGCGCGCTTGGTGACCTCATACACCGCGAGCACGTCGTTGCCGTCGACGCGGACTCCCGGGAATCCGAATCCCTGGGCACGGTGGTACAGCGGGACCTTGGTCTGCAGCGAGGAGGGCTCGGAGATGGCCCACTGATTGTTCTG
>JADGOK010000276.1 GCA_017882985.1 Acidimicrobiales bacterium | reverse complement strand
GCTCGCTCCCATGGCCGAGATGGCGGCGCTCGGCGTGCGCCTGTTCACCGACGACGGAATCGGCGTCCAGGATCCTTCGATGATGCGTCGAGCCCTCACCTACGCGAAACCCCTCGGCGTGCGACTGGCCCAGCACTGCGAAGACGAGTCCCTCGCGGCGGCTGGCTCGATGAACGAGGGAGCGGTGAGCAGCCGCCTCGGACTGGTCGGACGTCCCGCGATCGCCGAGGAGCTGATGGTGATGCGTGACATCGAACTCGTCCGTCTGACGCGGGGCTCGGTCCACTTCTTGCACCTTTCGACGCAGCGCTCGTTGGCGATGGTGGTGGCGGCGCGTCGCGAGGGTCTGGACGTGACCTGCGAGGTGGCGCCGCACCACTTCACGCTCGACGAAAGCGCGTGCGCAGGTTTCGATCCACTGTTCAAAGTGCACCCACCGCTGCGCACGGCCGGTGACGTGGCGGCGCTTCGCGCGGCGCTTCGCGCCGGCGAGGTCGACGCCGTGGCGACCGATCACGCGCCGCACGCCCCGGAGTTGAAGGATCTGGCCTTCGAAGAGGCACCGGCGGGAATGCTCGGACTCGAGCACTCGGCGGCACTCACTAACGAGGCCCTCGGCGCCGACGACACCGATCCGCAACTGTTCTTCGAGGTGTTGAGCCGCGGCCCGGCTCGCGTCGCCCAGTTGCGATCGAGTGACCCGCGCGTGCGCCACAGCGCCCACGGGGGAGCCGTGCGCGTGGGTGAAGACGCCAATCTCGTGGTCTTCGATCCCCGCGAGCGCTGGACGGTCCATCGCGACGAGCTGCACGGTCGCTCGACCAACACCCCCTACGACGAACGCGACTTGGTCGGTCGCGTTCGCGCGACGATCGCCAGGGGTCGCCTCGTGGTCGATCAAGGTGAACTCACGTGACGCGCCCGAACGCGACCCTGGTGCTCGCCGACGGCACGACGTTCGAGGGGTACGCCGGGGGCTACTTGCCCGAGAACGGGACCACCAGTGGCGAGTTCGTCTTTAACACCGCGCTCTCGGGCTACCAGGAGGTCATCACCGATCCCAGCTACGCCGGACAGATCATCGCCTTTACGTATCCCCACATCGGCAACTACGGCGTGACGCCCCTCGACGACGAGAGTTCGAGACCGTGGTGTCACGGCGTCGTCGTGCGCGAGCTCTCCGAGGTGGCGTCCAACTGGCGTTCCGTCGGCACGCTCGAGGACTTTCTCGTGGTCCACCGGATCCCGGTGATGCTCGGCGTCGACACGCGCCGACTCACGCGCCACCTTCGCGCGCACGGCGCGCTGCCCGGCGCCTTCGGTCACGTGTCGCCGAAGGACGTCGACGCGGCCGCGCGTGTCGCGGTGGGCACCGATGGCCAGGACCTGGTGACCATGGTTTCAACCACAGAGCGCTACCGACGCGGTGACGGCGACCTGCACGTCGTCGCCTTCGACTACGGCATCAAGTCGGCGATGGTCGACCAGCTCGCCCGTCGCTTCACGCTGAGCGTCGTGCCGAGTGACACGTCAGCGGACCAGGTGCGCGAACTTGGCCCCGACGGCGTCTTCTTATCGAACGGCCCCGGTGACCCGGCCGCGTTGGCGGGCAATGTCGCGGTGATCGAACAACTGGTGGGCACCGTGCCGATCTTTGGCATCTGTCTCGGGCACCAGCTGCTCGCGAGCGCGCTCGGCGCGACGACGTTCAAACTCCCCTTCGGCCATCACGGCAGCAACCATCCCGTCCAGGATCTGGTGTCGGGAAAGATCGAGATCACCGCGCAGAACCACAATTACGCCGTGACGCCCGATTCGTTGGACCGCGCCGTCGTGAGCCACGTGAACTTGAACGACGGCGTCATCGAAGGCGCGTCATCGATTGAGGAGAGGTGTTTCTCGGTGCAGTACCACCCCGAAGCGGGACCCGGCCCGCACGACGCGCGCTACCTCTTTGACCGGTTCGAACACCTGCTGCGCGACGGCGCGCTCGAGGTCCGTTGATGCCCCGGCGCGACGATATTTCGTCGATCATGGTCATTGGCTCGGGTCCGATCGTGATCGGCCAGGCCTGTGAGTTCGACTACTCGGGCACCCAGGCCTGCCAGGTGCTGCGCGCCGAAGGCTACCGGGTCATTCTCGTCAACTCAAACCCCGCGACGATCATGACCGATCCCCAGACCGCCGACGTCACCTACGTTGAGCCGCTCGACCCTGACGTACTGACGGACATCCTCGAGCGCGAACGACCCGACGCGCTCCTGCCAACCCTCGGGGGCCAGACCGCGCTCAATCTGACGATGGAGCTCGTACGCCGCGGCGTCACGAAACGTCTGGGCGTCGAGGTGATCGGCGCGCGGCCCGAGGCGATCGATACCGCGGAGAATCGCGAACTCTTCAAGGCCGCCATGGCGGACATTGGTTTGGCCGTACCCGAGTCGGGCTTCGCGCATTCGGTCGACGAGGCGCTGGCCATCGCCGAATCGATCGGCTGGCCGATCATCATCCGCCCCAGCTTCATCCTCGGTGGTGCCGGCACGGGAATCGCCCACGACGCCGCCACGTTTCGCCAACTCGCAGTTGAGGGCGTCGCCGCGTCGCCAATCGGTGAGATCCTCGTAGAGAAGTCCATTGCCGGCTGGAAGGAGTTCGAACTCGAGGTCATGCGTGACGTCGCGGACAACTGCGTCGTGATCTGTAGCATCGAGAACTTCGATCC
>JADGOK010000275.1 GCA_017882985.1 Acidimicrobiales bacterium | reverse complement strand
GAACGGCAGCGAAGGTTGGCTGAGGACGGGCGCGACGACCGTCGCGTCCACACTCATCGCGAGCGCGAAGCCGCCGGTGAGGCACATTCCTATGGCGCCGACCCCTGGTCCGCCGCACCGGTCGTGCTCGTGGGACGCGAGCTCTCGCAGGTAGCGGACCGCCGGGCTCGTCTTGTTCGTGGCGAGCAACGTGAACTCTCGACTGAGACAGGCGCGTGTCATCGAGGACACCAGGTAGGCGCCGGCGGGTTCCCTTCCGGGAGTGCCAAAGAGATCAGGCAAGACCGCAGTCATTCCTCGTTCGGCGACCTTGCGACCAAAGGCGGCCACGAGTGGCGTCAGTCCCGGGACCTCGTGGATGACGAGTACCGCCGGCCCGGAGCCGATCCGGTAGACGTCGTGGGTTTGGTGCGACGTGGAGGTGAACGACATCTTCGAGAAGCCGTCGAGCGCGGCTGGTGCGATGGGGATGATCGTTCCTCTCTGGGGGTAACGCCCCACTGTTTTAGCGCACTCGTATCGTCACTGTCCAATGGCTCTTCGACGCCGAGCACCGCAGGGCTTCACCGCACGTGGATCGCGAGGCGTGCAAATGAACGACGCCCGCGGCACTCGCCACGAAGTGAACGGTGATCGTTCCGCACCCGTGGCCGGCGGCGCAACCCGCCTTCGCCGAGGGCAGTCGACCTGCCGGGACCGCGGAACCGGCTTGGGTCAGTGGTCGTGGTGCGCGAAGCGGCGCGACCGACCTGTAGGTGGTGTGCAGGACGAACGTGACGTGCCGTCCCGGACTCACCGTCACGGCGTGACCATTACTTGACTCATTGAGAACCAACATCGAAGAACTCGACGCACCGGCGTCACTGGTCACTATCGTGCCCAGCATCACGAGTGCCGTGATCGCGCTAGCGCAGAGGGCCAGACGTTCGCGAAGGCCCGGCGTCATCGTTCTCTTCGTTGAGTCCATCTCGTGTCGTTCCGTTCGCATATCGTTCGATCCTCGATCAATCGCCGGTTGTGCCGCGAGTGGACCATGAGTGATTGGACCCGTTGTCGTACCTGGTCTCTGTCGTCAAAGCCCGGCACTTTTCGGCGATCTTCGGTTCGTGTCGCAGTGAAGTCGAACGGGCGTGGTCACTACGCTGGTGAAGTGACGAGAATCCGGCCGTTGCCCGAAAACGCTGATGTGAATGACGGCGACGTACCCGAGGTCGCGCCCGTCTCGGTCGACAGTGAAGTGGTGAGCGACGACGGGTTCGACGGTGGCGACGACGCCTGTTGGGCGCATCTTCTCTGTCCCGACTGCGGTGTCGTACTGGACGGCTCCGAGCACGAACTGACGTGCGCAGTATCGCCCGAGGCGCTGCTGCGCGAGAATCTCCAATAGGGTCCGCGACACGAATGCGGTCCTGAAGAAGTCGTCGCGCGACGAGTTGTCGAATCTGAAAATTCGTTGCGGTCCGTTGGCTCGAATCTCGTGAACGACACGCAGTGAGAGGATTCGTCGTCGCGGATGGTCAATTTGCCAGGGCTACCATTGATGCACTGCAACCTACGAGGGGTCAATGGTGTCCAAGCGCGGTGGTGAGAGCGAGCGTCAGCGAGTTCCCCAACCTTTGATCAAGAAGCGAATCGCCTCTGGTCGCGGCGCCATGGAGCAACCCAACGTCACCAGTGATGGTGACGCGGCGCTCACGCCGAAGTTTTGGTTCGCGGTCGTCTTGACCGGCATCGCGACGGGGCTCTTCGGCGACCTCTTGATGTGGATACTTTCCCTCGCCGAACGGTGGGCTTTCAATTTCCACTCGGGGAGCTACCAACGCGCGGTCGCGGCGACCTCGGGAGCCCACCGCGTGACGATGCTGGTGACCGCGGGCGTCATTGGGGCAGTGGCGTGGTATCTGGTTCGACGGTACCTGCACCACGAGAAATCAGAGATCGACGACGCACTATGGAACGGCGAAGGAGAACTGGCGATCCGACGGAGTTTTCTCACCTCGGTGATCTCCGAAGTGGTCATCGGACTCGGCGCGTCGATCGGGCGCGAGGCGGCACCGAAGTTGATGGGTGGCGCGTCGGGCAGTCTGCTGTCACGCTGGATACAACTCTCGCCCGCTCAGCGAAAGCTGTTGGTCGCCTGTGGGGGAGGGGCCGGCTTGGCGGCGGTCTACAACGTGCCTCTCGGTGGTGCGATCTTCACGGCCGAAGTGTTGTGCGGAAGCTTCGCGTTGCCCACGGTGCTCCCGGCACTCGCCTGCTCGCTGATCGCGACCATGGTGGCGTGGGTCTATCTGCCCAGTCGCGCGACCTACGTCGACATCCCGAGCTACCGATTCTCCGGCTCGATCATGGTGTGGTCGCTTCTGGCCGGACTGATCATTGGCCTCCTCGCCCTCTTTTACGTTCGACTCATTGGATGGGTCTCGCACTACCGAGCGGCGGGCGCCTCAATCCTCTGGGTGATGCCGGTGGCGTTCGCGGTGGTCGGCGTTCTCGGTATCTGGTATCCGCAACTGTTCGGCAACGGCAAGGACATGGCCCACGAAGCCTTCTTGGGTCTCGGCAGCGCCGGACTGTTGTTCGCCTTGTTCGCCTTGAAACCCTTCGTCACTGCCCTGACGCTCGGCAGCGGCGCGGCGGGAGGTGTGTTCACGCCCTTTCTCGCGACTGGTGCGGTCCTGGGTGGCTTTCTCGGCGTCGTCTGGACGCACTTCTGGCAC
>JADGOK010000018.1 GCA_017882985.1 Acidimicrobiales bacterium | reverse complement strand
GCGGATCTTCTACGAGTACGGTGACGACTCGGTCGCCCAGTTGGGCGGCGTCCACCTGGCGTGCGAGCAGGCGAGCAACGTCCTCACCAAGGTCCTCGAGTGGGGCCGGCTCATGAGCTACCTCGAACAGTCCACGCGCTACCTCGGCTACGACCGTCGTCTCACGAACGGCCATTACCGCTTCTATCGCGACCACGACGTCCTCGAGTCGCGCTTTGGCGCCCGCTTCGTCGGCGAGATGGACCGAATGTTCGACACCTACGCCGAATTGCTGCCCAGGCTCACTGAGTACCTCACGCGCAAGTACCCCAAGACCCCCGACGACACCGACTTCGTCTACCGTCAGGCGATCAGGGCCAAGGCGCTCGACGCCGTGCGGGGACTACTGCCCGCCAGCGCACTCTCGAACCTCGGCATCTACGCCTCGGGTCAGGCCTACGAGAGCCTCCTGTTACGCATGAGGGCCCACCCGCTGCCCGAGGTGCGCAACTACGCCCAGATGATGATGGACGAGCTAATGAAGGTAATCCCGTCATTCTTAAAACGCGTGGAAGTGGCGGAGCGTGGCGTGGCGTGGACGGCCTACCTCGCCAACACGCGCGGAGCGACGAAGAGTTTGCTCAACTCAATGTGGCACGACGTCGCGACGACCGATGAAGGCGAATCGGTCAATCTCGTCGCGTTCGATCCCGAAGGGGAGCAACGGGTGCTCGAGGCGATCGTCTTTGCAAACACGGCGCTGTCGAACGAGGAGTCGGTTCGCCGCGTCGGCGCGATGAACGAGTTGGAGCGATCGAATCTCATGAGGACCTACGTCGGCGAACGACGCAATCGCCGCCACCGGCCGGGCCGCGCCTTCGAGCGAACCGACTACCGCTTTGAACTGGTGACCGATTACGGCGCCTTTCGCGATTTGCAGCGTCACCGCATCCTCACGATCGAGTGGCAGCCCCCCACGGTCGAACTCGGCTACGACGTGCCCGACGTGATTCGAGAGGCCGGCTTTGCGGACCGCTTCGAAGAGTCACTCGAGCGCTCCGCTGACCTCTTTCACGACATGCAGGCGGATTTCCCCGAGCAGAGCCAGTACTGCGTGGCCCTGGCCTTTCGCATCCGCTACGTGATGCAGATGAACGCCCGTGAGGCGATGCACCTGATTGAACTTCGTTCAGGCCCCCAGGGACATCCGAGTTATCGCCGGGTGGCCCAGGAGATGGCGCGATTAATTCGCGACGAAGCCGGTCACAGTGTTATTGCCGATTCCATGCAGTTTGTGGATTTCTCCGACACAGATCTGGAACGACTCGAGGCGGAGCGCAGCGCGGAACGAAACCGGCTGAAACGCCAGTAAAAGCTGGCGATTATCAAGTCCTTATCCGAGAATGGCGCACAGAACGCGAAAAAGGCTCTACACTGCCAGCGCTACAGAAGAGGAATTTATGGCAAGTAATAGTGACAGCGAAGAAGTATTTGACGAAGAAGAGCTCGCCGACGGTTTCGACGAGGAGATTGTGGGCGTTGAGGATCTGGTCGACGGCGATGACGTTGACGAGGTCGACGTCGAGGCGGTTGACGTCGACGAAGACGTTGAGGGGGACGACACCGTCGAGATTGACGACGAGGAAGTGCTGATCGCGGTCGCGGTTCCCGAAGAAGAGGAGGACGTGGCCGATGACGCCGACGTGGAGCTCGCTCTCGACGAGGTGTTGGCCGAGACGATCCGGCGCACCACCACGCCCGAAGACGACGAGGAGGTGATCGGCGAGATCGACACGACCATCGATCCGGCCGAGACGATCCTGCCCAAGCAGGACGACGAGTTCCGCTGCTCATCGTGCCGGTTGTTGAAGAAGACGAGCCAGCTCGCTGACATGGGCAAAGGTCTCTGTCGCGACTGTGTCTGATCGCGCCCGTCACGCTCGACGTCAGCTCGGTCGTTCACGGTGCCGTTGATCCCCGCTCACGAATCGTCACCCGAGCTCGTCTCGCTCTGGAGCGAAGCCGTGCACGCGGCGCGACACAAGCGTGGTGGACCGGAGTTGCTCACGACGATCCGCGGTGGCGTCGATGAAGAGGTCCTGCTCGAGCATCTGGTTGACGACCACACCGTCTGGTTGGCGGTAGAGGACGATGAACTCGTTGGAATGGCGCTCTACCGCGACCGCGTGATCGAGGCCGTGTTCGTCAATTCGCACCACCGTCGCAAGGGCCTAGCTCGAATGATGGTGAACACGCTGAAGACGCTGGAGACACCCCCCAAGGACGCGTTGGCACTCCCGGGGGATCGAGCGACCAAATCGCTCTACGAATCCTTTGGCTGGAAGGCGCGGCTGCTTACGATGCACGCCGAGTAGTGGGTCGACGGACCACACGTGTCGGCGGGGGCGGCGGCGGAACTTTCATGCCCAGCAACTTGGCGAACTCGGGAATGGCGCCCGCGCTCTTGATCGCGAGTGCCTTGCACGACTCATCAGCGGGAATGCCCAGGGGCTTCACGTTGCGTCGGATCGACGTGTCGACCGCCAGCGTGACAATCTCTTTCCACAGTGCGACGTCCTGCTCGCCCGTGAGTGCCTCCGACGTGATTGCGACGACCTTGGTCGCCATCTCGCCACTGATGCGCGTGGACATGTCCGGTGGGCGAGCGACGAGGCGCAAGGCCTCCGCAACGTTCTTTGAATTGACGGCAGCGTCGAGCTTCTCGGTCCACTGGTTGCGCAGTGTTTCGAGTCGCACCGTGAGCGCACCCTGAAGTTCCTTCAGTTGGGTTCGTGATTCGTCATCGAGTGACACGGTCTTGGCCGAGGTCACCACGGCGCGGAGATCACGCAATCGGAGCTCCTTGCCCGCGCCCACGGCGCCCGCGGCGCGATCCTTCCATAGAGCCAGGGTCGTCTTGCCGAGCAGTTCCTCGGCGATGCGATTGATGGTCTCGGGATCAATGGTGGTTCGGCCCTGGGCCGTGGCGTTCTTGTTCTGCTCGGCGACCGCCGTGCGAACGGCGGGCATGCCGCCGCGCAGCAACTGTTCGGCAACGGGCAGCTGCTCGGGTGAGAGTGACGCGAGCAGCACGTTGCGGTGCGTCGTGGTCATTGGGGGCGCGCTCGGGCCACTCGGACGTTCGGGGCGACCAGTACGACCAGTGCGTTCGCTTCGTGCGCCACGCTCCGGCCGAGGACCGCGTTCGGGACGAGGGCCGCCCTCGGGACGAGGACCGCGTTCAGGACGTGCGCCGCGGTCTGCGCCTTCTGGTCGATCGCTGCGGGGACCACGTTCTGCACTCGGACCGCGTTCAGATCCGGGCGCACTCGCTCCACGTTCCTTCGAGGTTGGACGGCCCTTGCCGGTGGGTCGTCCGGCGGGACGCTTCGTGCCCTCGTGACGATCGCCGTCTCGATATTCGCTGTCTCGTCGCGCGCCGCGACCCTTCGGGGCGTAGGTGACGATGACGTCAGGTCCGGTCTTGGCGTTGGGAATCAACTCGAGACGTTCGTGACGCGGGTCGATGGGCGAGGCCGTCTTGGGGGCCATCACCGAAAGGACTTCAATCCCTTCCATCATCTGTTCGATGTCGGCACGATAGACGCCGCCAACGACGGCGCCGCCGGGAACGAGTGCAGCACTCAGCACGCCCTTGGGCAGCTTGGCGCCCGCAGCACGCCACGTAGCGACGTCGCCGTTCAGGCTCGTTATTTCGATCTCAATCCGGCGAGACATAGAGGTCCAATCTAGTCGTTGGGCTCCGACCAAATATTTCACTTGGATTTAGATGAATTTTAGGTTGGGGTGCCTAGCATGGCGACGTGAGTGACAACCCGTTTGAACCGCCCATTAGGTCTTCGTCTGACGAATCGGATGAATCAATGCCGGCAGCCTCTTCCGACGTGACATCGAGTGCTGCGGATCCACTTGATTCAGCTCCTCCGGTGGTGGCGTCGAGCGTCAACAGTGCCCACAACGACGGGGGAGTGGCGTCGGGCGATGGCGGCGAACCAGTTGGTGGGCACGCGAGTGGCGGCACGACGCCTCACTACGTCGATGCCCTGCCGCTTTCCTCCCAGGGCCGTACTGCGCGCATGCCCTGGTCGTCGCGTATCTCTCTGCTGCTCGTCGCGGCGTTGGTCGGTGGACTCGCCGGTCACTACAGCGCTCCCGGATCGTCGAATTCCAGTGGTTTCACCGTCAACACCGTGAATACTGCCCCGGGCGGCGCCGTGCTGCCGAGCGGCATGAGCATTCCCGCGCTGGTGGAAAAGGTCGTTCCGTCGGTCGTTTCGATTGACGTGAAGGGCCAGGGGAGTGAAGACCAGGGCACCGGCATGATCGTCACCTCGAACGGCTACGTCGTCACCAACAACCACGTGATCGCCGCTGCGGTCGGTGGGGGCACCATCACCGTGACCCGAACGGGTTCGACCAAGAGCCTCCCGGCCACGCTGGTCGGCACCAATCCGATCGACGACGTCGCATTGATTCGCATCAACGGAGCGTCCGGACTTCCGAGCGTCACGCTCGGCAACTCCAGCGCGTTGGTCGCGGGTGACGCGGTCGTGGCCATCGGCAACGCCCTCGGTCTCGCCGCGGGCACGCCGACCGTCACCCAAGGCATCGTGTCGGCACTCGGTCGCACCGTCACGGCGGGCACCAGCGCCAGCTCAGAGACGCTCAACAACATGATCCAAACCGACGCGGCGATCAACCCGGGCAACTCCGGTGGGCCACTGCTCGATTCGCACGGCAACGTCATTGGCATGAACACCGCGGTCGCGGGAACCCTGCCCGACGGCACCAGCGCGCAGAACATCGGCTTCGCGATCCCGGTCGCCACGATTCAGTCGCTGTTGAAGTCACTGAAGGCCGGCGCCAGTGTCGTGAACCACGGTGCGTTCATTGGCGTGGAGATCATGTCGATGAGTCCGGAACTGCAGCTCCAGTACGGCTTCACGATCTCGTCGGGGGCCGTTGTCATGAGCGTCATCTCGGGATCGGGTGCCTCCGCGGCCGGGGTCAAGCAGGGTGACATCATTGTCAAGATCGACGGCACGAAGATCGCTTCGGCTCAGGATGTCACGAGCGTCATCTCGCTCAAGCACCCCGGTGACAACATCAAGGTCATGGTCGTTCGCGGCAAGCAGCACCTGACCTTGACGATCACGCTCGGCAGTCAGCCCGGCTAGGCAAGCGTCGCGATGCCCCCATCGACGGGCAAGATCACGCCCGTGATGTAGCTCGCCGCCGGTGAGGCGAGAAAGATCGCGGCCCCGGCCATGTCCGACGGCCGTCCAATTCGCTTCATGGGTGCACTGGCGGCGATCGCGTCGCCGAACGCCTCGAGCGTCGCGTGCATCATCTTGGACTCGAAGGGGCCCGGGGCGATTGCGTTCACGGTTATCACCGGCGCCAGTTGCTTCGCGAGATGGCGGGTGAGTTGGTGGACGGCGGCCTTCGAGGCAGAGTAGGCGTAGGTCTCCAGCATCGGCACTTTCAAACCGTCGATGGATCCGATATTGATGACCCGCGCGGGGCTGTCGGAACTGCCCGCGGCCTCCAAGAGGGGACGAAGGAACTTGGTCAGGTGAAAGACGCCCTTCACGTTCAGAGCGAAGACACGCTCGAACGCCTTCTCGTCGTAGTCGTCCATCGGCGCGCCCCACGTCGCACCGGCGTTGTTCACGAGCACGTCGAGGTGGTCAATCCGAGTCGCGAGTTCGTTCGCCAGTCGTTGACACTCAGCTTCACTCGAAAGATCGGCCGGCAGGGGAGTGCAGGAACCCATTTTGGACAGTTCGGCCGCGAGCTCGTTGCACGCCTCGGCCTTGCGTGACGAGATGAAGACGGTCGCCCCCGCCTCTACGAAGCCGCGCGCGATCATCTCACCGATGCCGCGACTGCCGCCGGTGACGAGGACGGTTTTTCCGGTGACGTCAAAGAGTGGGTTCATTGGCCGAAGTGTAGGACACGGTTCCCCACGACGTACGCGGTGCGCGGCCGCGCGAGTTCCGGTCGACGCTCGTGGGCGGTGACGAGTGCCTCATCGACGTCGAAGGCTTCGACGAGTTCTTGGGCGATGCCCTTGAAGGGGTCACCCCACACGACGCGAAAGAGAATACGCCCCGTCGGGCTCACCGCTAGTTGGAGACGGCGATGTTGGTCACCGCGGTGGCGACAACGTCCGATCCACGATTGGAGGCGTACTGGGCGTGAATCGCCCAGGTGCCGCTTGCGGAAAAGTTGAAGGCGCACTCCACGTTGCTCTGACTTACTGCTTGGTAGCGACAGACCAGGTTGGCGACGTTCGCGTCGGGCGGAGCGACGGCGAACATGCGTATGACGCCCGGTGTGTGTTCGGGCAAAATGTTCACGATGATGTTGAAAACGCCGTTGCTCGCCGACGCGGCAACGTTATTGTCGCTGAAGTCGTAGGACAGAGAAACCTTGTCGGGATTGTTGGGCGGGTCAGCACCGGCGGGAACCAAGAAGATTCCGATACTGGAGGCTACAAAAAGTGCAGTAAAAAGGGCCCGACGCATGGGGTTGACTATACCAGCATTCTCCGCATCTAACGCCGATAATGTTCGTTATGTAAAGTTAGATAAAAACGGCGGGGAATGACGGCATTCGGACATCGGTTGCTCTCACTCCCCATCTCGCTACCTCCAAAAGCCACACAGTAGTTTCGTAGTACCAATGAGCCCGAACAACATTCTTTCCCGCCGACAATTCCTATTGGCACTGATTGCCGTGGTCGCTGGAGGCGCCGTTGGAACGTTGCTTCGTGATCTGTTGCTGCGCGTGCAAGATGCTCACTTCGCCTACGGATGGACCGGGTACGCGCCGCGTCAGCCCTCCTGGACGAGTGAGATTCCGTGGATGCTGCTCGCCATCAACTTCGTGGGTGTCTATTTCGCCACGCTGCTGCTTCGCGGAGCGTTGCGTAGAAGGGACCCCAACGATCCGACCCGATTGCTGGTGATTACTGGCTTCTTTGGTGGCTTCACGTCCTATTCGGGCCTCTTTGTCGCTTTTGCGGCGCTATGGCATCTCTCCATAGGCGGGAGCATTTTCGTGGCCGCAGGGGCCGTTGGGAGCGGCATATTTGCGGGCTGGCTCGGTTTAGGACGGAAACACTCGTGACGCTGTTTCTCGTGACGCTCACGGGCGCATTCGGGTGCGTCGTGCGGTTCCTCATGGAGTACGCCGTGCGTCGACACCACCCCACGAAGCGACCGTGGGCGACGGTCGCGGCGAACACGATCGGCAGCGGTATCGCCGGTTGGGCTGCGTACCGATTGGTGAGTTTCGGCGACCTGCAACTGCGCACGATCATGTTGACGGGATTCTGCGGGGGACTGACCACGTTCTCATCGGCCATCGCGATACCTGCTCTTCTACAGCGCGAGCACCATTGGGGTTACGCGGCGTCGCTGGTCGTCACTACCCCACTGCTCTGTGGTGGCGCCTTCGTGCTGGGCTCATCACTCGCCCACTGATTCAGATTTTGGACCTGACGCGACCCCAAGGGTCGGTCCGAACTACAGCTTGAGCGGACCCTGATCGGCCTCGGAAAGTCCGGCGAAGTCGGCGGTTCCCTTTGGCGTCTTGGGCATCGCGGCGGCGGCGACCAGTCCGACGACCAGTACGACGACGGCCGCGTAAGGTGCGTAGACCGTCGGCGCGGTGACCTTGTAGATGGCACCGAAGATCGCCGCGGCGGTCACTGCCCCACCGACCAGACTGGCCAGGTAGAGCTGCCAACTCTTGTTCGCACTGCGCAGTCCACGCAGTGCACCGATCGAGATCAACAAGTAGATGACCGCGATGGCAAAGCCACCGAACGTCGACATGAAGCTGAACGTCGACACGTACTCAGGGTAGTTCGGTATGGCGAAGGACGTTGAGTACACCGCCAGCGCGATGACGATCGCGTAGGCGAACAACACGAAGTTGCTCGCGCCGGTCGGCGTGCCGTGGCGCGAGATCTGCGTGAGTCGGCCCGGCATCCGTCGGTCGCGCGCCAGAGCGAAGACGCCCCTGGACGCTGAGACCGCGCAGCCGATCAACACCGCGATCATGTCGAAAATCACGACGAGTTCGACGAGGCGCCGAATGCCTACCGACGCGAAACCTCCGGCGCTCGTGGGACCCGCGAGTCCGAACAACGGCGCACCCGCGTTCTTGCCCAAGGCGCTCAGGTTGAAGTGATACCCCGCCACCTGGGCAAAAGAACAAATGACGTAGAAGACTGAGATAGCGAGCACCGAGATGAGGACCGCGCGCGGAATGTTGCGGTGCGGGTGTTCGGTCTCTTCACCCAGGTTGGCCGAGGTTTCAAAACCAGTGAAGAGCAGCACTCCGTAGAGGACGCCGAACAGGACGCCCTTCCAGTGCGTGGGTGAGCTGTGCGGTGAGAAGCCCGTCGCCACGTGGTGGATCCCACCGCTCTTCACGATGACGAAGATCGAGAAGATCAGTACGACCGTGATCGAAATCATCGCCAGCGCGAGT
>JADGOK010000274.1 GCA_017882985.1 Acidimicrobiales bacterium | reverse complement strand
CGCTCGCAAGCTCACGATCAAGCGCAACACGGTCGCGGTCGTGACCGACGGTTCGGCGGTGCTCGGTCTCGGCAACATCGGACCGGCCGCCGCGCTACCCGTCATGGAGGGCAAGGCGCTGCTGTTCAAGCGCTTCGCCAACATCGACGCGTGGCCGGTGTGCCTCGACACGCAGGACGTCGACGAGATCGTCCGGATCGTCCAGTGCATCGCTCCGGTGTACGGCGGTATCAATCTCGAGGACATCTCCGCGCCACGCTGCTTCGAGATTGAGTCGCGACTGCGTGAACTGCTTGACATACCCGTCTTTCACGACGATCAGCACGGCACCGCGACCGTGGTCTACGCCGCGCTCTACAACGCATTGCGCGTGGTTGGAAAACAGATGAAGGACATCCGCGTCGTCGTGTTGGGCGTGGGCGCCGCGGGCGTCGCGATCAGCAAACTGCTCCTCGCAGAAGGCGTTGGCGACATCATCGGGATCAACCGTCGCGGCATCATCTCCAAAGACGACGAACAACTCGATGACGCGCGCCGCTGGTTGGCTTCGCACACCAATAAGGAGGGGCGCGTCGGCTCCCTCGCCGACGCGCTGGACGGAGCGGACGTGCTCATCGGCGTGTCGGGCTCGAATCTCGTCACCGAAGAGCACTTGAAGCTCATGGCGCCGAACTCGATCGTCTTCGCGTTGGCCAATCCCGATCCTGAGGTGGATCCGGAGGTGGCACGCAAGTACGCGGCAATCGTCGCTACGGGAAGAAGCGACGAGCCGAATCAGATCAACAACGTGCTGGCGTTCCCCGGAATCTTCCGGGGTCTGCTCGACGTTCGGGCGACCAAGATCACCGAGGAGATAGAGATTGCCGCCGGACGAGCGATCGCCGACGTCGTGAAGGAAGCCGAACTTTCGGCGAACTACATCGTGCCGACGGTCTTTAATCCCAATGTCGTCACGGCGGTCGCCGAAGCGGTGGAAAAGGTCGCTCGAGCCTCGATGGAGATCTCATCGACCTGAGCGTCGGCGATCGAAGGCACCGCTGGCGGTATGGAGAATCGACAGCACGTGATTCGTCCTTGAATCAACATTCGGCGGAATCGTTTCGCGACGTGCCGCTACAATCCGAACACTAGGCAAAACGCCAGTAGTTGAATCTCGTGCAGTGCTCGCTTGGGGGAAATCCTGATGGTCGGACTTGTTTTGGCAGTAATCGCAGCCGTCGTCGTTCTCGTGGTCCTGTCGGGGCTCTTGAAGGCGATCCGCATCGTGCAGCAGGGCTTCGTCGGCGTCATCACGCGTTTCGGTGAGTTCAAGGACGTGAAGAACCCGGGCCTCACGTTCATCATTCCGTTCATCGAAGTGATGAAGATCGTCGACGTTCGTGAAACGCCCCGCACCGGGGATCGTCAGCAGGTCATCACTCGCGACAATGTGGCGGTCATCGTGAACGCGACGATCTTCAGCCAGGTGGTCGACGTGCGACTCGCACTCTTTACGAACTCGGACTACCTCGTCAGTGTCGACAATCTGGCGCGAACATCGGTTCGAGCGGTCTTTGGCAGCATCACGCTGGACGACGCGTTCTCCCAGCGCGAGCAGATCAGCACGCTGCTCCAGACGCAGATGGAAGAAGCGACCGACAAGTGGGGCGTGCGTATCAACCGAGTCGAGGTGCTGGAGATCACCCCGCCCGAGCAGATCCTTCAGGCCATGGCCCTGCAGAAGCAGGCGGACCAGGAGAAGCGGGCTCGGATTCTCGAATCAGAGGGTCAGCAGCAGTCGGCGGTGAACGTCGCCGACGGTCAGCGACAGGCCGCGATCAAGGAGGCTGAGGGTGCCCAGCAAGCCGAGATCCTTCGCGCCGAAGGACGGCGCCAGGCCCTCATCCTCGAGGCCGAGGGACGAGCGCAAGCAATCGCGTCAGTGTACGCCGCGATCAAGCAGCAGGCACCCGACCCGACGTTGGTAGCGATCTTGCAACTCGACACGTTGGCGAAGTTCGCCGAGAGTCCGAACACGAAACTGATCATTCCCGCGGAGAGTTCGGCTCTGCTCGGCGCAGCGCAAGCCATCAAGAGCGTCATGGACAGCGTGCCGGTCACGCCGGCTTGAGTCGAACGACGCACTGAACACGAGAGCGTCGTGGTCGCCCACCATCGAGTTACGGGTGGCGCAGACGGGTAACACGGTGGATGATCGAGATGCCCTCGACCGTCGCTCGTGGCATCCAAATCGTTGAACGGCCGCGCCGCGCGTGGGGCCACTGGAAGGAGCACGATGAGTGCAAATGGGGCTGTGGTTGATCCCCACGTGAAGGCCCAGGCCGCCGGTCTCGAACGGTGGTTTCGCAAGTGGACGTTCGACCTCGTCAACCGCGTCGTCGTGGCTCTGATCATCGTCGGGGGCCTCGCCACGGCGCTGAGCTCGCGTTCGCGTGGTGCCATGCTCGCATCCGCGCTCTCGAGTCTGGCGGTCGCAGCAGTCATCGGCCTCGCCTCCAGGCGCCGTCCCCCGCGCCAGGCATCCTCGTCTCCCTCTCCGTCATAAAGCATGGAAGGCCATTGGTTAACCGCAACTTGCGAAAATGGGCCTGCTGCCCAGTTATCCCTGGTTCTTGCCAAGACTCGTTTGCATGCATACAACGAAGATACGGAATTCATTCTCCGTCCGCGGTGCCGTGAAAGGCGACTGCGGGGCGATTCGGCGGATTCCTTTACATCCGGGTGGGTCGGTTCGTCGGTCGAAGCCC
>JADGOK010000273.1 GCA_017882985.1 Acidimicrobiales bacterium | reverse complement strand
TCGCGGCCAGGACGTTGTTGTTAGTGAGGGCATTGAAGAGTGTTGACTTACCCACGTTGGGCAGTCCCACGATGCCGATAGAGAGGGCCATAGAGGACTCGAGGTTACCCCACTGTCAAAGTTCACAATATTTCGACGACTACTAAATGCTTCTTACGCCGCTCTCATTTGCGGGCGATAAAACGTACTCAGCAACGATTTTTCGAAAGGGGCAGATATGTACCGAGGACGACGAGCAATGATTTCCTGGACGATGACGACGATGTTGACGGTCGGGTCGGCCCTGGGTGTGGTGGCCGTGAGCCACGCGATCCAGTCGCCTCTGACGAGCGCGAGCGCCGCCACGACCGCAACGTCGACAGCGACGACGCACCCGGTCGTCTACACGACGTACCACGGTGACGACGGTTCGAGCAGCTCGACTTCGAGCTCGACCGCCGCTCATTTCGACTAGGAGATCCCGGCATTGCCGAACGGCACGACGCGCCCCCAAAATAGCGAGGGCGTCGTGTCGCTCATCGGTGCTCACCGTGCGCACGCACACCTGGGCGCAATTGGGTAGAAGACGGAGTAGTTCTACGATCTCGATGTGACAGGGAACTTTAAGGTTCTTCTCACTCTCGTAACATCAACAACTGAACAACTGCACATTTCCTTGGATACATTTGAAGCGAACAGTTCGCCGAGGAGGTGTTGTGGATCACGTTCGCTCCATCGTCTCGTGGATCATGACGAGCGTGCTGACTCTCGGCACCGCCGCCGGAGTGGTACTCGCGGATAGAGGGCCGCAGGCGCCGACGTCGTACGTCGCGAGCGAGACGACCGTCCCTCAGAGCACTGTCGTTCACCGGTCGGTCCATCGCCGAGCCGCCGTGACCCATCAGGTCGTGGCGCCAACCGTGACGACGAAGCGAACCGTCCACAACAAAGTAGCCAGAACGAAAGCGACCACGACCACAACCTTCGCGCCAACGACGACGACTGCTCCGAGCACTACCACGACCGTCGCACCAACGACCACCACCACCACCGTGGCGCCGGTGATCGTTACGGTGCCGACAACCGTTCCGCGCCGCGACGATGGCGGTGGTGACGGCGGCAGTGGTGGCAGTGGTGGCGGTGGCACGACACCCACCACAATCGATAACTAGCCGTAGACAAAATTCCCGCGCGACCCCTTCGTGATCGCGCTGTCGGCGGTCCCCGCGCTCGGTCGGGTGCTCGCAGTGCGTGACAACGAAATTTTCGTGAGGCCCTTGGCCTCGGAGCACCGATCACGCGATCTTCCGGGTCGGCCCGACGGATGCGGCGTCGTCGGTGGTTGTGTAAGGTCGCCCCATGAATCGAGAACCGACAACTCGAGGCGCGGCTCCCTTTCGCGAATGGGAGACGTGGTACCGCGTCAGCGGGGATCTTCAATCGGCATTGACGCCACTGGTCGTCGTCCACGGGGGACCGGGCGGCTCGAGCGATTACGTTCTTGCGCTGGCCGAGTTGTCGACAACGGGACGCCCCGTGATCCATTACGACCAACTCGGCGGAGGTCGCTCGACGCATTTGCCCGAGCTCGGCGCGGGCTTTTGGACGGTTGATCTCTTCCTCGATGAACTCGACAATCTGCTGACCCATCTGGAGATACGCGACCGGTATCTTCTCCTTGGTCAGTCCTGGGGTGGCATGCTCGGCGCCGAACACGCCATACGAAATCCGAAAGGTCTTCGGGCCCTCGTTCTCAGTAACGCACTTGCTTCGTCCGCACTCTGGTCGAGCGAGGCGGGGCGACTGCGCAGTGAGATGCCCAGGGAGGTCGTGGAGACCCTGCTTCGCCACGAAGCCGCGGGCACGCTCAGTGATCCCGAGTATCTCGCGGCGTCCCAGGCCTACTACGACAAGCACGTCTGTCGAGTGAAACCAACGCCGCCGGACTACGTGCGAACGATGGACTATGTCGCGCAGGATCCGACGGTCTACGCCACGATGTGGGGCCCCAGCGAATTCTTTTGCAATGGCACCTTGAAGGAGTGGTCTGTCGTCGACCACTTGCACTTGATCACGGCGCCGACACTGCTCGTGTCGGGTCGATTCGATGAATCGACGCCGGCGGTCAACCAGCCTTTCTTCGACAACATCCCCGACGTGCGATGGGAGATCCTCGAGCAGTCGAGTCACATGCCGTTCTTCGAAGAGCCCGCACGATATCTGAAAATCATCGGTTCGTTCCTCGCCGAACACGATGAGACCGACTGAGCCGGTTTTTCGCTCCGTTTCGCGCTAGCGCACAGCCAATTGGTGGCGGCGCCGGGCGGGTTGCCCGGCGATGGGACCGACCAAAAGTGGGTCCATTGCAACTTCAGTGTTTTCTCGAGAAGCACGCAACTCGGCTTCTACAGGCGTCGTCGAAGTCGAGTTACGTGATCCGAGCGCTCGGCGGCAGAGTCTTCACTCACGGACACGGTGTGCACGCTCCACGCGCTCCTCTTGGTCGAGTTAATTGTCACTGGCATCGATTTGTTGGTCGCGATTTCGACGGGATCTTCCGTGTTCGTCTGGGTCTTCGCCCGCTGGAGGACGTTGAAAGAACAGCGGGAGCCATTATTGAGGGCTGTTCTGACCCCGTAGTTCTCAATCTGTCAAACCATCTTCAATTTCTGATTGCTTCGGTCCGCGTGAGGGTTCGCATCGGACCTCAGAGGAATTACTGTCCTACTTTCCTGGTGTGATTCAGACCTGCGAAAGAGTTGGGGTAGGCG
>JADGOK010000272.1 GCA_017882985.1 Acidimicrobiales bacterium | reverse complement strand
ACGAGCGCGCCGCCATCGTCGAGCGCGTCGTGTGGAACGAAGGGACGATCGAAGAGTTGCGCGGGCAGATTGACGCGGCGCTGCTGGCCAACGGACTTTGCCGTGAATAAATTCCTCGTCGAGTCGCCCTTTCAGCCGTCGGGTGATCAGCCGCGCGCCATCGCGACACTCGCCGAAGGCGTCGAGGATGGGCTACGCTTCCAGACGCTGGAAGGAATCACCGGTAGCGGAAAGACCGCGACGATCGCCTGGTTGGTCGAACGGGTTCAACGCCCGACGTTGATCCTCGAACCGAACAAGTCACTCGCGGCCCAGCTCGCCTCGGAACTGAAGGAGATGCTGCCGAGCAACCGCGTGGAGTTTTTTGTCTCGTACTACGACTACTACCAGCCCGAGGCCTACATCCCCCGCACGGACACCTTCATCGAGAAGGACAGTTCGATCAACGAGGAGATCGACCGACTACGCCACGCTGCCACGTCGTCGCTCCTGACGCATCGTGACACCATCGTGGTGGCGTCGGTCTCGTGCATCTACGGACTCGGTTCACCCGTCGAGTACCGCGAGCGGATGCTCCAGCTCGAAGTAGGTCAGAGTTTCGATCAGCGCGCGCTGCTCCGGCGGCTGGTCGAGATGCAGTACAACCGCAACGAGTTGGTTCTCGACCGCGGACTCTTTCGTATGAAGGGTGACACGCTCGAGATTCAGCCGGCGTACAGCAACGAGGCGATCCGGGTGTCGTTCTTCGGCGACGAGGTGGAGGGCATCTCATTCTTCAATCCGGTCACCCAGGAGAGTCGCGGCAGCGTGAAGGAGTTCACTCTGTTCGCCGCGTCGCACTACGCCACCAGCGCCGCGACGCTGCAGCGAGCCTGTCGCTCGATCGAAGACGAACTCCAGGTCCAACTCGCGACGTTTGCACGAGAGGGGAAGCTTCTCGAGGCGCAGCGCCTGCGCTCGCGTACCGAGCACGACCTCGAGATGCTCGAGCAGACAGGCGTCTGTGCCGGCATCGAGAACTACTCGGCCCACCTCGACGGGCGAAGCTACGGCGAACGCCCGTTCACCCTGCTCGACTACTTCCCCGACGACTTCCTCGTCGTGATCGACGAGTCCCACGTTGCCGTGCCCCAGGTGCGCGGACAGTACGCGGGCGACCGATCGCGTAAGACCACCCTCGTTGAGCACGGCTTCCGCCTGCCGAGCGCCATGGACAACCGGCCGCTCAACTTCGACGAATTCATGGCGTTGGTGCCCCAGATGATCTTCGTCTCGGCGACGCCCGGTCCCTACGAGATCGAGCACAGCGACCAGATCGCCGAACAGGTCATTCGCCCGACCGGTCTGCTGGACCCGGTTGTGACTGTCGTGCCGACGAGGAATCAGATCGACGACCTGCGCGTGCGTTTGGACGAGGTGATCGAACGTGGTGAGCGCACGCTCATCACCACGCTCACCAAGCGCATGGCTGAGGACCTGACCGTGTTTCTCGCCAAGGCCGGTTACCGCGTCCAGTACCTGCACAGTGACATCGACACGATTCAGCGCATTGAGATCTTGCGATCCCTGCGCCTCGGCGAGTTCGACATCCTCGTGGGCATCAACCTGCTGCGCGAGGGGTTGGACCTGCCCGAGGTGTCGCTCGTAGCCATCCTGGACGCTGACAAGGAGGGTTTCCTCCGTTCGCGCAGCGCACTGATCCAGACGATCGGTCGCGCGGCGCGTAACTCGAATGGCGCCGCGGTCCTGTACGCCAACCGGATCACTGACTCGATGCGCGAGGCGATCTCGCTGACCGAGCGACGCCGGATGCTCCAGGCGGTGTACAACCAGGAACACGGTATCGAGCCCCAGACGGTCATGAAGAACGTCGCCGACATCCTCGGGCGTCTGCGCAGCGAGACCGCGCTCGAGCCCACCAACAAGAGTCACGGGATCTCTTCACTCGAGGACCGACTTCCCGACGACCTCAATCTGGAGACTGCGCGGGCCGAAAAGGCGATGTTGGTGGCGGCGGGCGAACTGCGCTTCGAAGAGGCGGCGGCACTTCGTGACATCCTTCATTCACTGCAACGCCAGGGAGTCGCGCTGCCCGTCGACGACCCGACAATCGACGCCTGACCGGTAGATTCACCCTATGTCCCCCTCAATTCGCGTGCAGGGCGCCCGCGTCCACAACCTGAAGAATCTCTCGGTCGAACTGCCGCGTGACCAACTCGTGGTCTTCACCGGACTCTCCGGGTCGGGCAAGTCATCGCTGGCCTTTGACACCATCTACGCCGAGGGGCAGCGTCGCTACGTCGAAAGTCTCTCGGCCTACGCCCGTCAATTCCTCGGACAGATGGACAAGCCCGACGTCGACTTCATCGAAGGACTCTCGCCGGCGATCTCCATTGACCAAAAGACGGCGTCGAGGAATCCGCGCTCGACCGTGGGCACGATCACCGAGATTCACGACTACCTGCGTCTGCTCTTTGCGCGCATCGGCGTGCCGCACTGTCCCAACTGCGGCAAAGCGGTGTCGCGCCAAACGCCCCAGCAGATTGTCGACCAGGTCCTGTCGCGCGGGGCCAACGAGAAGTTCCTCGTCCTCGCGACCGTGGTCGAGGGCCGAAAGGGCGAGTACAGCACCCTGTTAGGTGAGCTCGCTGGTCAGGGCTTTTCGCGCGTGCGCGTCGACGGCGTCGTACTTGAACTCGCCGATCGCGACGAACTGAACCTCGCGCGCTACGAACAGCACACCATCGACGTGGTACTC
>JADGOK010000017.1 GCA_017882985.1 Acidimicrobiales bacterium | reverse complement strand
AACCCACACCCGTACCGAGGTTGAGCACCAACTCGGGTTGATCCTCGAGGGCGCCGATCGCGAGAACATGCGCCCGCGCCAGGTCGCTCACGTGGACGTAGTCGCGGATGCACGTCCCGTCCGGTGTGGGATAGTCGCTGCCGTAGATCTCGAGATGGCTTCGCTGCCCGGTGACGACTTCAAGCGCGATCGGGATGAGATGGATCTCGGGGCGGTGACGTTCGGGATGCACCAACGTTCCGCCGGCCGCGTTGAAATAGCGCAGTGTCGCAGCTCGTATTCGTCCGACTGACGCCATCCAGTGCAGTCCCTCTTCGACCATCAGTTTGGACTGGCCGTAGGGACTGTGCGGCTGCGTGGCTCGGTCTTCGCCGATAGGCATCTCCACCTGGTCGCCGTACACCGCACACGACGAAGAAAAGACGAACCGCTCGACACCCGATTGCACCAACGCCTCAAGGAGCCCGAAACTGGAAGCCACGTTGTTGGCGAAGAAGGTCTCGGGATACTTCATTGACTCGCCCGGCTCGATCCGACCGGCGAAGTGGATGCAGGCGTCAAACGAACCAAGCGAACGAACGAGCACGCCGTCACCACAGTCACCCTCGACAAACGTCGCTGCGGCGGGCACGTTCTCGACGCGTCCCGAAATCAGGTTGTCGAGGACCACCACGTCATGGCCCTCGCTCAGGAGCAGCTCGGCGGTCGTCGATCCGATGAAGCCCGCGCCACCAGTGACGAGGACTCTCACGAGAAGACCCCGTCGGCAATCGTGGCGGGCCCGCCAACGTCATTGATGGGACCCCGGTAATCCAACATGGACCACATCCTTTCACGATTGGCCACGTGTTGGGTGCACGTGTCAGTGTCCATCGTCACGACGTCGCCGGTCGCGTCCTTCACGTACGGTTCGCTGTCGCGAACGTCGAGCGACAACACTGCGAACGCCGGAGAATCACGCTGCGTCTTGCATCGCCACGGCGACACTCGCTGCAGCGGCGCGACATGCTTTTCGTGTCGGGACGTGACCCACCACGCAAGGGCATGCTGGTGGATCACCTCAGAGAGAACTGAGAACGACCCTCGCGTAATGCGAGGTACATGGATATTTCCATCGCAATCTTGAAAATCGACCAACTTGCCAGCCATTTGTTCCAAGTTTGAGTACCCGTAGAGACAACGCGTACCGTAAGGCAATGACTCGTCCCCGACCACCAGTCTCGTCACTCGTTGCGTGCGATTCGACGTACGAGGAGCCGCCCGGTCGAACACCCCGACGTTGGAGGCTGGCCGGCGTCGTGTCGAGCGCGAGGAGGGTTGCGGTGGTGACGGCCGCTTTCGGCGATGCTCGATGCCACGATCGCGCAAAATCGTTCATTCGGAGCAATCGCTCGCGAACATCGGTATCCCTGGATTTATGGTGCAACTGGTATCGTCACCACCGAGGAGTTCTCAACGGAACCGCGACGACTCAAAGTGAACGACGGCCCAGAGGAAGCGATGCTCGATGGTCAATGAACCCGTGAATTCCCACTCGACGCAGCTCGATCCGGGATTGGCTGACGATTTGACGCACGCACTGACGTCGGGCCAATACTTCCTCATGTATCAGCCGACGATCGATCTCCAATCGGGAGCTTTTGCAGGAGTTGAAGCCCTCCTGCGATGGCGCCACCCGGAGCGTGGCGTGGTGAGCCCCGAGGAGTTCATCCCCGCTCTCGAAGCCTCCGGCGACATCGTCGCGGTCGGTCGCTGGGCGCTCAGGACCGCGTGTCTTCAAGGCGCGCAGTGGCACGCTCGCGGCTACCGGTTCGTCGTCTCAGTCAACGTGTCGGCGAATGAGCTCGAGGACGCGGACTTTGTCCACGACGTCGAAGCGACACTCGTTGCGAGTGACTTCGACCCTGCCCTGCTGGTCCTTGAATTCTCCCAGCGGGCACTGCTCAACGATCCGGAGCAGGCGACGAGCAGGCTCGTATCATTGAAATCCCTCGGCGTGCGGCTGGCGGTCGACGACTTCGCGCCAGGTCGCTCACCTCTGGCGAACCTCGAACGTTTTCCGATCGACCTCGTCAAGCTCGACCGCGATTTCATCGCGGCGATCACGAGCTCATCGGAGGCTGCCTCTCTGGTCCACACGCTGGTGCTGCTCGCGCGCTCGTTGAATCTGCAGATTGTTGCGTCGGGCATCGAGGACGCGGAACAGCGACGCCGTCTCCAATTTGAGGAAGTCGACATCGGACAGGGCTTCCTCTTCTCTCGGCCCCACGAGGTCGCAGAGATCGATCGGTTCCTCGAGGACTTCGCCATCTTCTCGGGTAAGCCCCTTTGAGAGCAACTGCCACTACGAAAGTCGCTGCCAAGCGACGCGCGCCCGTGCGAAGGATCACGCTCTAAATGACACTCGGCGCTGACGACCTGTTGAACGGGGCGGAGTCCGAACGACTTCGCCCGGTCGCTGGCGTCGATCTTCCGGAGGGTCAGCCCGGTCGCGCGCTCGGCTTCACCCAGCGCGTCGCCTCCTCGCGTCCGAGCGGTAACGTCACTCCTTCAGCGACGGCGAGCTACGAGGCGGGGCTCGAAGCGCTGCTCGATCTTGCGGTGCCGGACTTCGCCGACTGGTGCGCGATCGATGTCGTTGATCAAGATGGCGTCGACCGCCAATTCGCCATCCGCCACGCCGCGCGCGCCCAGGAGACGGCCAGCGCCCAAGAGTGCACCGAGCAACTGAGCGCGCGAGTGCCCGACCTCGCCGCGGTTCGCCAACGTGTCCTCGAGAGCGGTCAATCCGAGGTGTGGCCCCTAGCGCGCAGCGAGGAACTCCCCTGTTGCATTGTGGTGAGTCTGCTCGTCAACAATCTCGTCTTTGGTGCCATCACGTTCGCCACCGACGGTGCCACTGTCGGCTACGGACAAGCGGAGATCGCCGCAGCCGAGCAAGTCGCGTGGCACACGTCCATCGCTATCGAGCGTGTGCTGCTGCACCGTGACGCCCGCGAGGCAGTCCGTCGGACCCAGAGGATCGCCAGTCAGCTTCACCAACTGATCGCCGCGTCCATCACCGTCGCCGGATTAAGGAGCGAGGAGGACATCCTGGCGAATCTGGTGACGAGTACGCGCAACGTCTTTGACGCCGACGCGGCAGTCGTTTCGCTCGACGTCGGCCCCGTCGCGCCACTGCACGTCATTGCCTTGCGAGGCCAGAACGCGACGTTCTTCGACGAGCACGGCGAGGAGCAGATCGCCGAGTTGCCCCGGTCGCGGCCGAACAGTTCAACACCGTGGCGCCAGGATGACTGGCTCGTCGCACCCCTGCTCGAACGGCGCAGCCAATCTCGTGGTCTGGTGGCAATGCGACGTACGTCGGGTTCAGCGTTCGGGACCGAGGACAAAGAAGTGCTCACGTTGCTGGCCCAGGTCGCCTCGAGGGCCCTCGACGCCGCCGACCTCAGTCGAACGATTCAAAACAGTGAGGCGCGATGGCGCGTCCTTGTTGACACCGCGCCGGTCGGCATTGTCGAGGTCGATCCGACGGGACGCGTTCAGTGGTGGAATCGAGCCGCCGGCCGCGTCTTCTTGTGGTCCGAGTTCGCCGACACGCCCGACGACATCCGTCCGACCTTTCCCGAAGCGGCGCTGGAGCCTCTTCGAACACTCTGGTCGGAGGTTCTCGGTGGTGCGGTCGCGAGTGGACGCGACTTCGTGGACATCGAGATCGGCGGACGACGGCGCGACTTGACTGCCTCGGCGGCACTCTTGCCTTCGGTCGCGGGCGAAGAGCGGAGCGTCCTGACGCTCGTCGACGACGTGACCGATCAGCGCGAATTGAAAGCAGAGCTACGCCACGCGCATCAGATGGAGATTCGCGGGCAGGTCGCGAGCAGTGTGGCCCATGACTTCAACAACCTTTTGACCCTCATTTCGGGCTACGCGGAGATTCTTTCCCAGAACCTCGAAGCGGACGGGTCGGCGCTCGAGATGGTCCGCGACATCCAGGCGACGACGTCAAGGGCGTCGATGCTGACCGCCCAGTTACAGACCATCGGTCGCACGAGGGCACCCGAACCAATCGTGCTCGATCCGGTCGCGGCAATCGAATCCAACGCCGAAGTCCTCGAACGCATCGTCGGCGTGGACGTCGAGCTGCACTGGTCACTCGACGACGACAACGCCAACGTCCGTGTGGACGCAGACCAGTTTGAACAGATGATCCTCAACTTGGCGCTGAATGCTCGCGACGCGATGCCCGAGGGGGGCGATCTGAACATCAAGGTCGGCGCAATCAGCGTTGACGATCAGTCGTCGGGCGAATGGCGCCTGGCGCCGGGCGAGTTCGTGCTGATCAGCGTTACCGACACCGGCGTTGGCATGGACGAAGAGACGCGTCAACATTGCTTTGATCCACTATTCACGACCAAGGGCCCGTTCAAGGGCACGGGGCTGGGTCTCGCGGCCGCTCGCCGGCTCGTCGAACAGAGCGGCGGAGCGATTCGGTGTCAGTCCAAGGTCGGTCTCGGCACGACCTTCGAGATCCTGTTGCCCGCCGTCACCGAGCTGGTCACCGACGAACCAGCGTCGTCGGACGTCGCGCGACCTCGTGGTTCAGCCACGGTGCTCTTGGCCGAGGACGACGAAGGGCTTCGGCGCCTGATGGTGCAAGTACTGCGTCGGAATGGTTACCAGGTCCTCGAGTCCGACAGTGCCGAGAGTGCCCTTTCGGTCTTCGACGACTTCGACGGCACGATTGATCTGCTCGTCAGTGACGTGGTGATGGGTGAGCTGTCGGGACCGGAACTCGCCGAACGACTCCAGCACGCCGCTACGGGTCTACGCGTTCTGATGGTGTCGGGCACGGCGGATCCGACGGTGCTCGAGAACCTACGACCGAAGTCCAGCGCGTTCCTCGCCAAGCCGTTCAAACCGAGTCAGTTGGTCGACCACATTCATGAGCTGCTCTCGCGTCGTACGTGAACCACGGTTACCCAGACGCCAACCCGCGGAGCGTACACACGCCGATGAGACTTACGCGCTGGCGTCGGGTTCGAAACGGTAGCCGAATCCGCGAACGGTGGTGATCCAACGCGGATGATCCGGGTCCGACTCGATCTTGGAGCGCAGTCGGCGAATGTGCTCGGTCACCGTCGCGTCATTCTGCCATTCGCTCGACGACGACCACACGTGCTCGAGCAACTGCTCACGCGAGAAGACCTGTCGCGGTGATGAGGCGAGGAAGGCCAGGAGCGAGAACTCCTTGGAGGTCAAGTCCAGGAGTTCGCCGGACAGTCGCACCTCGTGGGTGCTCTCGTTGATCTGCAGCTCGCCGAACTTCAGGTTGGGGCGCTCGATTTCGTGTTGGGCGAGACTCACGCCGGAACGGCGCAGCACCGATTCGATCCGCGCCGACACTTCGCCGAGCGCGAAGGGCTTGACGATGTAGTCGTCGGCCCCCAGCTTGAGTCCGGCGATTCGCTCTGATTCGAGCCCGCGTCCCGTGAGAAAGATGGTCGGCACGTCGCTGATAAGGCGAAGTTCTCGAAGCACGTCGCGGCCGTCTTCGGCCCCAAGGACAATGTCGAGCAGCACGAGATCGGGTTCGGTGAGTGACGTGGCGCTGAGGGCACTCGCGCCGCTGAAGGCGACCACGACGTCATACCCCTCGCCCGTCAGGTAGTTCTCGAGCAGTTTGGTTATCTCCGCGTCGTCGTCAACGACCAGAATCTTGGTCACGGGCACTCCTCGAGCGCACGTGACGCTGGGACGGGGCTGGGGGACGAGCCGTGCGGCGAGTCGACGTATTGGTGCGGGTGCCGGGAGGCTTCGAGACGCGAGTGTGACTGCACGCGTTCATTCTACGGATACACCCATACAGAAGAGTGTGTATCGATAGGGGAATTCGGTGGTTTCTCACAGCCTGATCGACGTGCATGAGGTGGCCCAACCCGACTCACGGGCGCCTCGAACTCGGGCCGCGAGTGCTGGACGACTGCCCCGCGGGCGAGCCAGAAAATGGCACCTTCGTACTTATACTGTGGTTTCGCTCACGATTCTTCCGGGACGGGGAGCCTCGACCTCGTCCTATCGCCTGTACCCACACCCGCAATTGAAGTCCTCGAAAGCAGAACGGCACACATGAAGTTCCTTCGCAGCGCACTTTTGATTACGATGGCCGCCACGTGCCTGAGTGCCACCTCCGCCGCGGCGAGCAGCGTACCGACGTGGCGGGCTGCGCGCAACGCGACGTTGCCCGTGGGTGGAACGACGGTCCCTTCGGGCTATCTCCCCGCGCTCGCCTGCCCGTCGGCCGGTAACTGCGTGGCCGCGGGCGACTACGCCAACGCCGCGGGCACGGTCAGGGGTCTGATCTTGAATGAAGTCGCTGGCACGTGGCGACGCCCGCTCACGATCATCGCGCCCCCTAACGCGGCGCCCAGTGCGGGTCTGACACCGAACGCGGTCTCGTGTGGTTCAAATGGCGACTGCGTCGTGGTCGGCTCCTACCAGGACCGCTCGGGCAACACGCAGAGCTTCATCGACGTCGAAACACGTGGCGTCTGGGTGAAGGCCGCAAAGGTCGCACTCCCGGTCAACGCCGCCGCGACCGGACAGAACTCACAGATCCATTCGATCAGCTGTCCTTCGCCGGGCGACTGCAGCGCCGTCGGGAGCTACGTGGACAACGCGACGCCCAACACCCACGGAGAGGGTTTCGTCCTCAATGAAGTGGCGCGACGGTGGCGTCGGGCCGAAGAAATTCGACTGCCCGCGAGCGTGAACGCAAATCCCTTCGTCACCGCTGGCCAGGTGGCGTGCGCGTCAGTTGACAACTGCAGCGCCGTCGGCACGTACATTGACGCGAACAACATCACTCAGGGTCTGACCGTCGACGAGGTCCGCGGCGCGTGGCGTGCCGGTGCGTCGCTCAGTTTGCCGGGGAACGCGAACGCCTTTTCTGGCGTGACGTTTGCGTCGCTCGCGTGCGACGCGCCGGGTCGGTGCACCGCGGTCGGCACCTACGAAACCGTCAGTGGTGCGGTACAGGGCTTGGCCGTGAGTCGAACGTCCGGCCAATGGAACCGCGCCGTCGCTCTCCAAATGCCCGTCGGATCCCCAGTCAACCCCCACGTCTTCTTCTACGGCTTCTCCGACATCACCTGTCCGGGGATCAATGACTGCAGCGCCGGCGGACTGTATCGCGACGGCGCCGGCAAGTACCAGGGATTCTTCGTCGACGAACGGCACGGTTCGTGGCACACCGCGGTTGAACTTCGCCTACCCGCCACCGCGCTGATGGCTGGACGCAACGGCGGTGTGGTGTCGGTGTCGTGCGTCTCGGTTGGCAACTGCAGTGGCGGCGCGGCGTACGTCGACGCCGCGGGCAACTATCAGGCCTCGATCGTCAATCAAGTGAATGGTGTCTGGCATAGCGCCACCAAGCTGGCACTGCCCTCGGGTGCCGCGAGCGTGGGTGTCGACGGCGGGGTCTACGGACTCGTCTGTCCGACGCACGGGCCGTGCACCGCCGTGGGCAGCTACTTGAAGGACGCGAGCAACTACGCGGGCTTCACCGTCTCCACGCAGTGATCAGTCGCTGAACGGTCGAGGATTCGACGTCAGTTTCGGTACGCGCATGCGCGCGATCACGCTGCCCGGCGAAGGGTGGCAGTACTGCGCGATGCCTAGGTCGCCGGCGACCGAGAGGAACATGAACGCGTCTTCCATCGTGAAGTCCCACTCGTCGACGAGGAGTTTGGTGGCCTCTTCGCACGCGATCTTCAACGCATCGTCGAGATTGTCGCTCGAGGTCCCGTGCGTGTAGAAGGCGTCGGCCGTCTCGGTGATCGGCCAACCGCCAGTCTTTCCCTTGATGACGTCGACCTTCACGAGCACCGTGCCACCGATCTCCACGCCGGTGCCCGAGATCTCGCCGTCACCCATTGAGGCGTGCATGTCGCCCATGGCCAACTGACCACCGGTCTGAAAGACCGGCAGGTGAATCGTCGCTCCGATGCCGTTCATGTGGTCGTCCATGTTGCCCCCGTGGCGATCGGCGAAGAACGTCGAGACGTCGCCCGACGCGGGCGAGACCCCGATGACGCCGAGCATCGGACGCACCGGGAACGTGACGCGATCGTTCATCCGGATCATGCCATTGGCGACCTTGAAGATACGGGTCGTGGGCGACTTGACGCGGTCGATCAACTGACCCCACTCGGGAATGCACATCGCGGCGCCCTGGACGCCGGGACGAATGTCGAGCAGCGTCACCGAAAGAGCGTCACCTGGTTCGGCGCCGCGCACCGCAATAGGGCCGGTGGCACTGTTGATACGAGTGAGGTCCAATTTCTCGAGCGTGTCACTCTCACTTTGGACCTGACCAGTGAAACAGTCCCAGGTCTCGATCTCGATGACGGCGCCCGGGTCCACCGTCAGGATCGGCTCTCGCCGTGCGTCAAACGACCAGACGTGCTGGTCGCGGCCAATCTTGAGCGGGGTCTCGTCCATCGTGCTCCTTCGTGATTTGTCGCCAAGACTAGAGCACCTGTCGCGCTCGTT
>JADGOK010000271.1 GCA_017882985.1 Acidimicrobiales bacterium | reverse complement strand
AATCGGCGAGTCCGGCGAAGAGCGGCGTCGACAGGTACCGCTCACCGAATGAGGGAATGACGACCACGATCTGCTTGTCGGCGTTCTCGGGCCGTGCACCGACCTTCAGCGCCGCCCACAGCGCCGCTCCCGACGAGATGCCCACGAGCAGTCCCTCTTCTCGAGCGGCGCGGTGCGCCACATCGAAGGCGTCGTCGTTCTCGACCGTGATGATCTCGTCGATCACGTCGGGATTGAGATTGTTCGGCACGAAGCCCGCACCGATTCCCTGGATGGGATGGGGACCCTTGACGCCGCCCGAGAGCACCGGCGACGCGGCCGGCTCCACGGCGATGATCTGCACCGACGGCTTTCGTTCCTTCAGGACTTCGCCCACACCCGTGATCGTCCCACCGGTGCCGACGCCCGCGACGAAGATGTCGACCTGGCCGTCGGTGTCGCGCCATATCTCCTCGGCGGTCGTCGTGCGGTGGATTGCCGGGTTCGCTGGGTTATTGAACTGCTGAGGGATGAAGTAACGAGGGTCGCTCGCCGCGAGTTCCTCGGCCTTGGCAATGGCGCCACCCATGCCGTCGGGGCCTGGGGTCAGAATCAGTTCGGCGCCGTAGGCGCGCAACAGGGCGCGGCGTTCCTTGCTCATCGTCTCGGGCATCGTAAAGGCGCAGCGGTACCCGCGCGCGGCGCACACCATCGCGAGCGCGATGCCGGTGTTGCCACTCGTGGGTTCGAGAACGATCGTTTCGGGACCGATCAGTCCGTCCTCTTCGGCGGCGTCGATCATGGCCACGCCAATGCGGTCTTTCACGCTGTGGGCCGGGTTGAAGTACTCGAGCTTGGCGAGTATCTCCGCGCCGGTACCGCCGTGCAGCCGGCGAATCCGCACGAGCGGCGTGCCGCCGATCAATTCGGTGATGTCATTGGCGATCCTGGCCATGGCCTACCTCTTCGTTCGCGTTGCTGTCGGTACCACGACCCTAAGCCCTCAATCCTGATAGGTCAAGTCGTCAATTGCCGACGCGACGCACCACGCCGTTACGATACACGCGCGAAACGGCGGTGATCCGCGTCCGATGTTGGAGAGAATTTGTCGCCCGGAGTGGTGTCGGTCCCGCGCACGGCGGCGTGTCGTCTCCTACGCTGAGGCGATGAATGATCCCCACGACGCGAGTTCCGCACTGGCCTACCTCTCGGCCGAGGAGGTGCAACGTCGCTTGGACGACCACAGCCTGACGTCACGACAATTGATCGACACGCTGCTCGAGCGCATCGAGGCAATTGACGTCGCCGGCACCGCGGTCGCCCTGAACTCCATTGCCGCAACGAGTGACGACGCGCGCGCCCTGGCGCAGGTTCGAGATGACGAGCGAGCCCAAGGGATTTCGCGTGGCCCGTTGCACGGTATACCCGTCCTCATCAAGGACAACATCGAAGCGCTCGGACTGCCCGCCACGGCCGGATCGACCGCACTGGCGGGACGGCCCACACGCGACGCGACGCTCGTGACGCGTTTGCGCGACGCCGGCGCCATCATCCTGGCCAGCACGAATCTCAGTCAGTGGGCCAACATGCGCTCGCTTCGTTCATCGAGCGGTTGGTCGGCGACCGCCGGGCTCGTTGGCAACCCCTGGGCGCTCGATCGATCGGCCGGTGGATCTTCCTCCGGCTCGGGAGCGGCACTCGCTGCGGGACTCGCGCCGCTCGCGGTCGGCACCGAGACCGACGGATCAATTGTGTGTCCTTCGTCGGTAAACGGCATCGTCGGACTGAAGCCCACCGTCGGCGTCGTGCCCGCGACCTACGTGGTGCCCATTAGCGCCAGTCAGGACAGTCCGGGCCCGATGGGGCGAACGGTGGGTGACGTCGCACTGTTGTTTGGCGTCTTGTCAGCGACCCCGCCGCCCGCGACCATCGACGCGCTGACCTTCAGCGCCGCCACCAATTGGCGAACCGGTAACCCCGAAACCGACCGGCGATTCGACGAGGTCATGGTGGCGCTGCGCGATGGTGGTCTGCGCATCATTGATCGGGAACTCGCGCTGCCCTCGAGCCAAGAGTACGAAGACGAACTCGCGGTGCTGCTGGGCGAGCTCTCCGATGATCTCTCGGCGTACCTCGCAGGCCGCCCCGGCGCTGGCGTGGCGTCACTCGCCGACGTGGTCGCCTACGAGGACGAGCACCGATCGATCGAACAGCCCTACTTCGGCCACGAGTTCTTCATCCAAGCGCTCGCCACCGGAGGGCGTGCTGGCGTCGCGTACGCCGACGCGCGTCGCCGCAACCTCGAGTGGGCGGTGAACACCTGTTTGACACCGGGCTTGGAGGGTGTCGACGTCATCCTCGCTCCGGCGTACGGACCGTCATGGAAGAGTGACCTGGCGGTGGGCGGACACCCGGGACCGGCGAGCGTCGCCACGATGGCGCCCGCGATCGCCGGCTGGCCGATCCTGTGCATGCCGATGGGTCTCGTGCAAGGACTGCCGGTAGGGCTGGCGATCATTGGTCGAAGCGGCAGCGAGTGGACGGTGCTCGAGGCGGCGCGACGCGTCGAAGCAGTGATCAGCGAAACCCGTCGACTCCCGCGGCCGTTCTGGAGTGCACCACAACGAGGCTGACCCACCGTGCGTAGCGACCTAACGGCGCGAAGGACCCCGCGAAGGAACTCGAGATTTCTCGGTTCTTGCTGACGTCGGACCTAGTCTTGGCTTGGTGACGGTCTCTTGCGAGGCCGCCGCAGCGCGCAGTAGATCGATCAGATCGGGG
>JADGOK010000270.1 GCA_017882985.1 Acidimicrobiales bacterium | reverse complement strand
GCGTCGGCGTGGAGACGGGTGGGTCGAACGTGCAATTCGCGGTGCATCCCGAGACCGGCGAACGCCTGGTGATCGAGATGAACCCCCGCGTAAGCCGCTCGAGCGCGCTCGCTTCTAAGGCGACCGGTTACCCCATCGCGAAGATCGCGGCACGTCTCGCGGTGGGCTACACGCTCAACGAAATCCAAAATGACATCACCAAGGTCACCCCGGCGAGCTTCGAGCCGGTCATTGACTACGTCGTCACCAAGATCCCGCGGTGGGCGTTCGAGAAGCTTCCCGGCGCGACGCCGGAACTGGGCACCCGGATGCAGTCCGTCGGCGAGGTGATGGCGATCGGAAGGAACTTCGCCGAATCGTTGCAGAAGGCGATCCGTTCGCTCGAGCAGGGTCGGATCGGTTTCGCGCTCGGTCGGGGCAACGAATTCGCCGACCTCGAGGACGCGGACCTGTGGCATCGCTGCGTCGTCGCGACACCCGAGCGGCTCTTCGCACTGCACGAGGTGATCTGGCGCGGCGCGAGCACTGACGAGATCGTGGCGCGAACGAAGATCGACCGGTGGTTCATCGACAATTTGGGCTTGATCGTGCAGCGTGAACGTGAACTCTCAGACGGTCTCGTCGTCGAGCAGCTCGATCGGCGCGGTTGGCTGCGCTACAAGCAATGGGGTTTCTCCGATCCCCAGATCGCCCTGTTGAGCGGGCGCACGACCCTCGAAGTCGGCAACGCACGCCAGAGCGCCGGTGTCGTGACGACGTTCAAGACCGTCGACACCTGTGCGGCCGAGTTCGACGCCGCAACGCCGTATCACTACAGTACCTACGAGGACACGACCGAGGTGGCGCCGTCCTCGCGCGACCGCGTCATTATCCTTGGCTCGGGACCCAACCGGATTGGCCAGGGCATCGAGTTCGACTACTGCTGCGTGCACGCGTCGATGGCGCTGCGCGACATGGGCTATGAGACGGTGATGATCAACTGCAATCCCGAGACGGTATCGACGGACTACTCGACGTCGGACCGTCTGTACTTCGAACCCCTGACGCCCGAGGACGTCGCCGAGGTCATCGCCGCCGAGCAGGCGGCCTGTCGCGGCGACGCGCGCGTCGTTGGCGTGATCGTCGCACTCGGCGGGCAGACCCCGCTCAAGCTCTCGCACTCGATCGACCCCGCGCTCGTGCTCGGTACGCCCGTCGCGTCGATCGACGCCGCCGAAGACCGCGAACAGTGGTCGGCCATCTGCCATTCACTCGGGCTGCGCCAGCCCCCGGGTGACGTCGCGCTGACCCACGAAAAGGCCAAGACCATCGTCAAGTCCATTGGCTACCCGGTCCTCGTGCGACCGAGTTACGTCCTCGGCGGGCGAGCCATGGAGATCGTCTACGACGACGCCTCACTCGAGCGGGTGATGCAGAACCTCACCAACCTGCACGGCGCGCTCGCGCGCGAGGGCGGGGTCTCGGCGACGCGACCGATACTCATCGACAGCTTCCTCGAAGACGCGATCGAAGTCGACGTGGACGCGGTGCGTGACGCCGACGGCGATCTCTTCGTCGCGGGGATCATGGAGCACGTCGAAGAGGCGGGCGTGCACTCGGGCGACTCGGCCTGCGCCTTGCCGCCCCAGACGCTGAGCGCGCGGGTGATCGAGACGCTGCACGATCACACCCGACGGATCGCTGACGTCTTGGGTGTCGTCGGACTGATCAACGTACAGTACGCCGTGAAGGACGACGAGGTCTACGTGCTCGAGGCGAATCCGCGCGCGAGCCGCACGGTGCCCTTCGTCGCCAAGGCGACCGGCGTGGCGCTCGCGCAGGTGGCCGTGCGCGTCACCATGGGCCAGCGATTGGTCGACCTGCGCGCGCTCGGCCTCGTACCGGCACGGACGCCCGAACCGTCGTACGTGAGCGTGAAGGAGGCGGTGCTGCCCTTCTCGCGATTCCCGGGCGTCGACACGATCCTCGGACCCGAGATGCGCTCGACGGGAGAGGTGATGGGCGTGGGGGAGAGCTTCGGCATCGCCTTCGCCAAGGCCCAGCTGGCCGCCGGCACGAAACTGCCCGACACGGGTCAGGTCTTCATGTCCCTCGCCGACCGCGACAAGATCCAGGGACTCGAACTGGCGCGTCAACTCGAAGACCTCGGCTTCTCGATCGCCGCGACCGTGGGCACCGCCGGGTTCCTGCGCGCCCACGGCGTGACGGTCGCGACGCTCGTGGGCAAGGTCGGCCTCGCCGACATGGGTGCCGACGCCGTGTCGATGATCAGCGATCATGAGGTCCACCTGGTGGTCAACACCCCCTCGGGCAGTGGCGCGAGGGCGGACGGCGCCCTCATTCGCGCGGCGTGCATCGTGCACGCGGTGCCCTGCCTGACGACGCTCGCCGCCGGTCTCGCGGCGGCGAAGGGGATCGCCGACACGCGCGCCCACGGTTGGCGGGTTCGTTCGTTGCAGGAGTTGCACGCGTGAACGCCGTCGATCTCACGACGCACGTCGGATCGCTGACGCTGCGCTCACCGGTCTTGACCGCGGCGGGCACCTCGGGCCACGGTGATGAGCTGAGTGGCTACGGAGAGCTGTCGCGCTTGGGTGGGGTCGTCGTGAAGTCGCTCGCGGCCTTCGCGTGGGAGGGCAACCCCGCGCCGCGCGTGGTCGCGTCGGGTGAACACATGCTCAACAGTGTCGGCCTCGCCGGACCGGGGGTCGCGGCGTGGCGCGCGACGTACCTGCCGGCGTTGCTCCAGCGCGGGGGCAGCGT
>JADGOK010000269.1 GCA_017882985.1 Acidimicrobiales bacterium | reverse complement strand
TTGGTACGGATCGGGAGTCGAGCTGTTCTTCATTCGTCGACGGTGCCGTAGCATGCCACTTATGAACATCATCGTGACCTCGTTGAAGGGCGGAGTTGGCAAGTCGACGTCTTCGATTTACCTGTCTGCCGCTGCAGTAGAGCGGGGTTACGACCCGGTGACGCTCATTGACGCCGATCCCCAGGCGTCGTCGGCGGAGTGGCTTGAGATGTGGCCCCTTTCCGGCGTAACCGTCGTCGAAGCCCCGTCCGAACGCACTGCGACACGTGCAATGGGTCGTGTCGAGGGCCTGGGAATCGTGGACACGCCACCGGGCAACGAGCGGATCACCCAGGCAGTTGTCGCGTTGGCCGATGCCGTCGTCGTCCCGACGCGTGCGGGGGGTGTTGAGTACTCGAGGGTGCTCGCCACGCTCGAGTTGATACCTGCTCGGATACCGCGAGGCATCGTCATCTGCGCAGCGCGCCTGGGCACCAACGATCTCGAAGCTGCGATTGTCTGGTGGAAAGAACAGAAAGTTGATATCTGGGGAGTAATCCCGGAGCGCGTCGGCATAGCCGCTGGACCCGAAGCGCGCCTGAGCCGCGATGGGCTGGAGGGTTACGATGCCGTGTTGCATCGAGCGCTGCGTGGATGGCGCTAACGAACGATCCTAAGGTTCTGTTACCAAACTGCGAATGTCGGCTCGAACAGAGTTTGGACAAATTCGAGACTGCACTAGGTGCCCCGTCTTGGGGGCCCACCAAGCGACGCCGTAGTCGCTCCTGCTTCAGTCGGCGTTAAGTGAAGACTACGGCGATTGATTGTTAGGAATTCGCAGGAAACCAGTCATGCTGCACAATGGTTCGCTGCCCAATGACCTTGCTGGCATGATCCTGAACGTAGGTCTGATGAAGTGGGTGCGCGACGTAGTGGCGGGCGGACGCGAAGTCCGCAAAATCCGCTACCACCACAAAGTCGAAATTGTCGTCGAAATGTCCAGCGTCATCGCCACACGTCATGGCTAACAACTCCGGTATATCGCGCAAGGCCTCTAGGGCGTCGCGAAACCCCTGCTTCGCCTCGGGCGTGACGCCCTCGGCCCATTGATAGACGACAACTTGCCGGAACATGAACTCACATTAGGACCGCCGACGTTAGTTGGTGGTGGATCTGCTGTGTCGCTGGCGGCAGTAGCGACCAGCCGTGCTTCGTGACCATGATGCGCGAGGGGCAGTCGGACATCAGCGTGCGGACCGTCGTGCGTCTCGTCTCCGAACAATTCCCGCAGTGGAAGGACGCGGCGGTGACGCCCGTCGAGTCTCACGGCACGGTCAACTCGCTCTTCTGACTCGGCGACGATCTCGTCCTTCGCTTTAGACTGTTCCCGTTCAATGACCCGAAATGGCTGCACGAACACGCAACGGCTCGCGAGATGCTCGCAACGTTGGCGAATCGCGTCGCCGTTGGAATCCCGGTGCCGCTCGCCAATGGAGGACAAGGGATGGATAATCCGGCTCCGGGTTCGTCAACGATTGGATCCCTGGCGAGACCGCTGCTCCTTCGCGCGTCAGCGACATCAACGTCTTCGCCAGCAAACTTGCCATTCTGTTTGATCATTGCAGACCGTGCCAACGAATGGGCGATTGTGGAATGGCGAGACCAGTCGGACCGAGGCCGGATCAAGCCGCCGGTACTCGGCGACAGATCCGTTGCGGTGGCCCTTGACACCAAGATCTGGCGATCAGCTTCGGATTCGATTCTCAGCGCGTCGCGCGACCCGACGCAACGCCAGCGTCAGAGTGACGAGCACGATGCTGAGGAGCCCGGGGGCGACGTAACGCGAGGGCGAGGCCGATGAATCTCTGATCGCGGACGACAGCACGACGGTGCCGTGGTGCGATGGGTCGACCACACCGCGCACAGTGGTACCAGTCGCGAAGAAGGTAGCCATCGAGCCGATGAGCTCGCGGTAGGTGGCACCACCCACGGTGTAGTCGCCGCGACACGTGTACCCGGCGCTGTTGCTTCCGCTGCCGCCGATGTTGCCGATGCAACTCGTCACAGTGATCGTGACGGGGATTCCGTGGGTCTTCATGCGATCGATACGGGCGTTGTCGTTGGTGACGGAGAGGAAGCTCACGACAAGGACCACGGCGAAGACAGCCAATCCAAATACTCCGGCGAAGAGCCAGAACCTGCGACCTACGCTGACGGGCGCCGGACCGCGTAACGATGTGGCGCGATCGTTGATCGACGGAATATTGGTGCTTGGGCCCTCAAGGCCGAGGTCCCTACGGGGTTCGGCTTCGTCGTCTCTCGCTTCGGTCATTTGATTTCTCGTTAGGGGCTCGGTGGTGAATTACTGTGGGCGAATCGCTCCCAAATGATGTTCGGCGCTCGACCAACTTGCATCCACGATATCGGCGAGGAGACCCGTCCAGGCAGAGTGCGAGGCCTCACCCGGGCTGATCCGCTGCGGGCTCGGATGCCCCGTGTCGGGTCGTTCTACGGCTGGTTCGACGGCGCTGACTCACGCACGAGGCGGAAGAGTGAGCGTCACGCCGCCGGATCCAATCGCTTCGGTTGGTCAACCGCGGCGCCGCGGCGCCGTGCCTCTTACTTGCGAGCGGCGATGAAGACGGGTATCTCGCGCTCGGTCTTCAACTGGTATTCGGCGTAGGGAGGGTACGCCGCTACCGCTCGATCCCACCACGCCGCTCGTTCGTCGCCCCGCACCTGTCGGACCACGACGCCAAAAGGTTCGGGTCCGTCCTGGAGCATG
>JADGOK010000016.1 GCA_017882985.1 Acidimicrobiales bacterium | reverse complement strand
CCCGCTGTCGGCGACCGTGACGGTCGTGTCCTTCACGCTCACCATGATGCGCCCGCCGTTGGGGGTGAATTTCACGGCGTTGGTCAAGAGGTTGCTCACCGCGCGAATGAGGCGATCGCGTCGTCCGAGGACCGTCGACGGCTCGATGTCGGTGTCAATCGTGATGTCCTTGATGCGGGCGTAGGTGCGCGCAGTGTCGACGCACTCGTCGACGCACTCGTCGAGACGAAGGGTCTCGATCACCCCTTCGCTACGTTCGCCCCGGGCGAGTTCGCCGAGGTCGGTGACGAGTGCAGCTAACTCGTCGACCTGGGTCACCATGTCGTCGGTCAATTGGCGCAGGTCGTCGGGGCTGAGTTCGTTGGCTCGCGAGAGCACCTGGGCGTTGGTCCGCAGTGACGTGAGGGGCGTGCGCAGTTCGTGACTGGCGTCGAGGACTAATTGGCGCTGCAACGTCTGACTGCTCTGGACCGAGCTGAGAAGACGGTTGAAGACCCTGCGCAGTCGACCGAGTTCGTCGGAACCGCCCTCGGCGATGCGGTAGGTCATGTCGTTGGTTTCGGCCACGCCTTCAATTTCGTCGGTCACCTCTTCGAGTGGGTGCAACGCGGTGCGCGCAATGAAGATGCCCAGACCGAGTGCCAGCAGGAGACCGGCCGAGGCGACGAGCAGGAGGGTTCGCACGAGATTGCGCAGTTCAGCGACCTGGCCGGTGATGTTGATGATAAAGAGTTCGGCCGAGGTGGTCGGCACGACGCACAGTCCGGACGATCCGGTCGAACAGCCCACGACCGAGTTCTTTGGCAGCGGCACGATCAGTTCGCGGTAGGACTCATTGCCGAATTCAACGGAGCGCAGCAGCTGGTCCGACTTGCCCTTGGCGATGTTCTTAATTGTTTGGTCGATCGGGACTTTCGAAGTTGGCGACGTTTGGCCGTTCGCGAGAACCAATTCGAAGAAGGAACCGAGTTGCGATTCATCACCGCTGCTGGTGTGTCCACCCGAATGCGAGGCCTGAATGAGGAGCGACTCGTCGACCGATCGGAGCAAAGCGCTGCGCGTCGTGATGAACGACGCCCCGCACGCCAGTACCACGGCGAGGGCGGCGACGCCCACGGTCGCGGCAATAACGCGTGAGCGAAAGGTCACGAGGTGCGAAGCGCGTAACCTACGCCGCGCACCGTTTGAATCAGTCGCGGTTCGTTGCCCTCTTCGAGCTTGCGTCGCAGGTAGCCGATGTAGACCGCCAGCGAATTGGTTCCCGAGTCAAAGTTGTAACCCCACACGAGATCGAGGATTTGGTCGCGCGTCAGCACTTGACGCGGGTGGTGCAGGAAGAGTTCGAGCAGATCGAACTCGATCTTGGTTAACTCGATCGCGCGCTCGCCGCGGCGCACCTCTCTCGTCGGGGGATTGAGGCTGAGGTCCTCGAATCGAAGTACCGATTCGTCGCCCTCGCCAATGCTGTGGCGGCGCAGCAGCGCGCGCAGGCGCGCGAGGAGCTCGGCGAGGTCGAAGGGCTTGACCAGGTAGTCGTCGGCACCGACGTCGAGGCCCTCGACGCGGTCGTTCACGGCGTCACGCGCGGTCAGCATGAGAATGGGCGTCGAATCACCCGCGCGCCGGATTCGTCGACAGATCTCGAGACCGTCGATGTCGGGCAGTTGCAGGTCGAGAACGATGGCGTCGGGCGCACGCAATTGGATCGCCTTGAGCGCGCTGGTGCCGTCTTCGAAGAGTTCGACGTCGTAGTTCTCCATGCGGAGCGCTCTTCCGAGGGCGGTTCGAATCGCGCTGTCATCGTCAACAATGGCAACGTAGGAGTTGGGTGATGATGCTGTGGTCACGGCGTGGCTTTCTTCGGACGGTGGGTCAGGCTCTATTGTTGCTGTTTGGTGTTAGACATCTTCAGACATTCTTTAAGAATCCTCGAAGATTGTCACGGTACCGCAGTGGCGGGTAGTTCAATCGGCAGAACGACGGACTTTGAATCCGTAGGTTGGAGGTTCGAGCCCTCCCCCGCCAGCCACTGGTTCTAGACACCGAACCGTCGGATCAACGCGGCGAGCTCCAACGGTGCGTCGCCCTGGATCGAGTGGCCGGCGCCGGGCACGTGGATCACCGTCGCGCCGGGCAGGCGCCGCAGGAACTCCGCTTCGTCGTCGTCGTCGACGACCGAGCCCGTAGCCATGCCCCGCAGCAGCGTCACCGGCATCGTCAGCTCACCGAGCTTCGCCCAGAGGTCGCCGGTATCGGGGGCGGTGAGTTCGGACTTGGGATGGCGCTGATGACGCCAGACCCACGTGCCGTCGCTTCGCTGGACTGCGTTGTGCAAGATGCCGCGACGTAACGACGAGACCGAACGCGTGGGGTTGTGCGCGATGGTTCGCTCGAGCAGTTCGTCAAAGTCGTCGAACGACGTTGGCCCGTTCACGAAATCGGTGATGTGTCGAGCCTTGTCGGCGTTGACGCCCGGCGTGATGTCGATGAGCACGAGCGATCGCACGAGATCGGGACGATCGTGGGCGATGAGTATCGAGGTGAGCCCGCCCATCGACATGCCCACGAGCGGTCGGGGGCCACTCAACAGCTGGACGAGGGCCCACTCCACGTCGTGGGCGTGACTGACGATGGCCGAGCCGCCGTACGGGGACGCGTCGGAGTGTCCGTGTCCGGGCAGGTCCAGCGCGATGAGCGCTCGTGCCAGCGCGAGTGCGACGGTGTCAAAGGTGTGGGCGTTCTGGGCCCCACCGTGGAGCAGGACGTACTCGGGATCGTCGTCGCCCCACTGCAAGCCGCTCAACTGGCGAAGCCCATCGACCGCGACGAAGAACCGACGGACCTTCGGCACGTCGACGTCGAGATTCCACTCGCTCAGGTTCTCGTGAAACAGCGCGAACTCGTCGTAAGAAAATTCCTCCACGCTTCGAATGGTAGAAGATGCCTGATAGAGATGGGGGAGTGAAAAGACCTACTTGCGTCGTGGTGCTCGCCGCCGGCGAAGGGACGCGAATGCGTTCACAGCGGCCCAAGCCACTCCACCACCTGTGCGGGCGGCCGATGGTGCTCTACGTGCTCGACGCCGCCACCCAGGACGCGGTGCGCGCGATGGTCGTGGTCGTCGGGCACGGCGCGACGTGGGTCGAGAAATCGCTCACGGAACGCGCTCGCGCCGACGTGCACCTCTCGTTCGTCGAGCAGTCCGAACAACTGGGTACCGGTCACGCGGTCTCGGTGGCGTTGCCGACGATCAGCGACGAGATCGGCGGGACTGACGGCGACGTGCTGATCATGCCGGGCGACACGCCGCTGCTCCGCGCGGCGACGATCAGCGCCCTACTGGACCAGCATCACGAGAGCCAGGCGGCGCTGACGATCCTGACGGCTGAGGTCGCCGACCCTTCGGGCTACGGTCGGATCGTTCGCGCCAAGGACGGTTCGGTCGCGAGGATCGTCGAGGAGCGCGATGCGTCGGCGACCGAGCGCGCCCTCTGCGAGGTCAACACTTCGATCATGGTGGTGCGCGAAAGCCTGCTCGGTCCGGCCCTTCGTCGCGTGGGACGCCAAAACGCCCAGAACGAGTACTACCTGACGGATCTGGTGGGCGTGTTGCACGAGGCCGGTCACGTCACCAGCGCCATGAGGCTGCGCGATCCGTTCGAAGCGATGGGCGTCAACGACCGCTCCCAACTCGCCCAGGCGGAGGCGGTGCTTCGCGCAAGGATCAATGACAAATGGATGCAGCGGGGCGTCACGATGTGGGACCCCGCGCACACCTACATCGACGCCGACGTCGAACTCGCGCCCGAGGTCTCGCTCTTGCCGGGCACCGTGCTAAAGGGTCACTGCGTGATCGAACAAGGTGCGCAGATCGGCCCCAACGCCACGTTGACCGACGTCCACGTCGGTGCGAACGCGCGCGTCGACACGGTCGAAGCGGTGAACGTGCGCGTCGGTGCCGAGGCGCACGTGTGTTCTTTCGTCGTCCTGGCCCCCGGCGTCGACATCGCTGAGATCGAGACGGTGGCGCCCTTCCAGTACCGCACTCGCTGACCTCAGCGCACCTTGTACGCTGGCGCCGTGGAGTCCCTCGCTAAGCGCCGTCTGGTTCTGGTCACGGGAACCTGCCATCCTGCGCTGGCCAAGGACATCGCCAACAAACTCGGCGTGCACCTCACCGAGGCGAACGTTCGTGAGTTTGCCAATGGCGAGATCCATTGCCGATTCGACGAATCGATCCGTGGCGCGCACGTCTTCATTATCCAGACGCACTCGTCACCGGTCAACAGTGCCGTGATGGAACAGCTGATCATGATCGACGCCGCCAAGCGCGCGTCGGCCAAGAGCATCACCGCCGTCATCCCGAACTACGGCTACGCCCGTCAGGATCGAAAGTCCGCGGGACGCGAGCCGATCACGGCGAAGCTGATCGCCGACATGCTCCAAACCGCGGGCGCCAGCCGGGTCTTGTCCGTGGACTTCCACTCGGGACAGATCCAGGGCTTCTTCAACATCCCCGTCGACCACCTCGTGGCGGCACCGGTGTTGGAGGACTACCTCAAGGCCAACGCCAACCCGCACGAGCTCGTCGTCGTCGCCCCCGACGCGGGTCGGGTGAAGGTGGCCGAACGCTACGCCCAGCATCTGGGCTGCGACCTCGCCCTGGTGCACAAGACCCGTCCCCACGGCACGACCAATATCGCTGAAGCGCGCCACATTGTCGGTGACGTGAATGGCCGGCACTGCGTGTTGATCGACGACATGATCGACACCGCGGGTACCATCGTCGCGGCCTGTGACCTCCTGAAGTCCCACGGCGCTGAGGAGATCTGGGTGATGGCCACCCACGCCGTCTTTTCGCCTCCGGCGGTGGACCGCCTTTTCAACGCGCCCGTCAGTCGGGTCATCGTGACCGACACGCTGCCGCTGCCTCCGGAGCGACGTTTTGAGAAGCTCGAGATACTCTCGGTCGCCACCATCGTCGCCAACGCGATTTCCGCGATATTCGAGGACTCATCGGTCTCGGACATCTTCGGCGGCGAGAACCTGCTCTAGCGCGAAAGTGCTGGCGCGCCCGGCGGGCTAGACTTTCTCTCCTGTGTGCGGCCCTCATTGGGCTCCAGCCATTCGTCAGAGGAGTTTCATGTCCAAAATCACGTTGGAAGCGTCAACGAGCCGCGACCACGGCTCGCGCAACTCGCGCCGGCTTCGCCTGTCCGGCTCGATTCCGGCCGTGGTCTACGGTCACGGCGTCGCGTCGCTGCCGATCTCGGTCGACGCCAAGTCCTTTCGCACCGCCGTTTCGGGTGAGCAGGGCCTCAACTCGGTGATCAGTCTCAACGCCGACGGTAACGAGTACCTCGTCATGGCCCGCGAGATCCAGCGTCACCCGGTGCGCGGTACCGTCTCGCACATCGATTTTCAGGTGATCGACCCCAACGAGCCCGTCATCGCCGAAGTGCCGTTGCACGTCGTGGGCGACGCGGTCGAAGTGCGTCACGCCGACTGGGAAGTTGACCAGCAGATGTTCAACCTCGAAGTGCGCACGCGCCCGGACCAGATTCCGACGCACATCGACGTCGAGATCTCCGAACTCAAGGTCGGCGACGCGATCCACGTCAGCGACCTCGTGTTGCCCAAGGGCGTCGTGGCAATGGTCGACGCCGGTGTTTCAGTGGTGACCACCCGCCCCAGTCGTGTTGCCAAGACGGTAGACACGCCCGAAGCTGCGGTCTAGTTCGCCGTGGCGCTTCGGCGCTCACGTGAGGAGAGCCGGCGCGGCGTCGCCAGCAGCCTGCTGATCGTCGGTCTGGCCAATCCCGGTCGCGACTACGAGGGATCGCGCCACAACGTCGGCGGCGACGCCGTGCGACTCGTCGCGGTGCGTCGAGGACTGCGCTTTGGTCTCGAACGTCGACAGCGAGCGGTCACCGCAACGGTATCGACCCCGCGCGGACCGGTGACGCTCGCCGTCCCGACCACGTTCATGAACGAGTCGGGCGCGGCACTGCCGCCGTTGCTGCGTCGAACTTCGCTCGAGGACCTCAGTCGTCTGGTGATCGTGCACGACGAACTCGATCTCGAACCGGGTCGTCTCCAGCTGAAGCGAGGCGGGGGACTGGCGGGCAACAATGGTCTGAAGTCCATTGCCCAAGCGATCGGCACCAACGAGTTTTCGCGTCTGCGCATTGGTATTGGTAAGCCGCCTTCCAAGGAGCAGGGTGCCGACTACGTCTTGCAGCGACCGACCGGCGCTCGCAAGGTCGCACTCGCTGACCAGGTCGAGCGCGCTGCTGACGCGATCGAGCTACTGCTCGACTACGAATTCGATGACGCCCAAGGCCGGGTGAACGGCGCTCGTGGCTGAAGCACGAGGGCTCTCGCGCGTCCTCGAGTTGGTCGGTCCGTCCATCCGGGCGGCGAACGCCGCGGGGTCACTCACACCGAACAGTTACTCGACGCCACTGGCCGTCGCCTCGTACGCGCTCGAACATCCGTTCCTCGTCGCGGTCACCGCGACCTCGACCGAGGCCGAACAACTGCGTGACGCCGTCGCGGCGCTGCTGGGCCCCGACCTCGAGGTCGTGCTGTGGCCCGGTTGGGACACCCATCCGCTCGAACGCGTGAGTCCCGACAGCGCGGTGATGGCGGCACGTTCGTTGCTGCGATGGCGTCTCAGTCGTGGCGACGAGCCGCGCGTCGTCGTCGCGTCTGCGCGTTCCATTTCCCAGGTGCTGGCGCCCGAGCAGTTGCGCGCGCCGCTCATGGTTCGACGTGGCGACCAGCTGGACCGCGACGGGTTCATCGGCCAACTGGTCGCGACCGGTTATCGCCGTGAGAGCCTGGTCGAACACCGCGCCGAGTTCGCCGTGCGTGGTGGGATCGTCGACGTCTGGCCCGCCCAGGGCGATCAACCGATCCGCCTCGACTTCTTCGGTGACGAAGTCGAGCGATTGACCACCTTTGACATCGCCAACCAGCGATCCCTTTTTGATCTCGAGGACGTGGTCATCGCCCCCGCGCGCGAATGGATCCCCGACACCGCGGCGAGGGACTGGGCCGACGAACTGGTCGAGAGCGCGCCCTGGGGCCGATCGAGTTTCGACCGTCTCGGCGCCGGTCACGTCTTTGACGGGATGGAGGGCTGGATGCCGCTCTTCATCACCCGTACGCGAACACTGCTCGACGAGTTGGGGAACGTGAGTTGCGTCGTCGTCGAACCCGAGCGTGTCCGGCGCCGTCTCGAGGAACTGCTCGACGAGGAGAGAGAACTGACCGACACGGTCGCCGCCACGTGGCAAGCGACGACGGAGATTCCGCTGCTGCACAAGTCGTGGGACGACGTACTCGACCGTCGCGTCACCGTGTCGCTCGAAGCGGCACCGGGTGCCCTGGGCAGTTCGGGCTTCTCGATCACGTCGCCGCCGGTCGTGCAGGGCGATCCTTCGCGGATCGCGGCGCACGCGCGGTCGTGGTCGACCACGCGGCGCGCCGTCGTTCTGACGAGCAACGCCGCGGCGGTCGAGCGCATGGCCGACCAGTTGCGCGGCGAAGGGCTCGACGTCACGACCGATCCTGACCGGGTCCTCGACGTGCGTTTCAGCGTGCTCGAGAGTTCCCTGCCGGCGGGCTTCAGTCTGGACGACCCCGAGATCGTGGTCTGGAGCGAGAGCGATCTGACGGGACGACGGACGGTGCACCGAGTCGCGCGCACGCGCACGCGCAACGTCGACGGGTTCTTCGACGATCTGGCGGTCGGAAGTTACGTCGTGCACCGCCAGCACGGCGTGGCCAAGTTCTCGGGCACGACGACACGCTCGATCAATGGCGTGACGCGCGACTACCTGATTCTTGAGTTCAAGGACGGTCGCAGTTACTGGCCGACCGAGCAGATCGACGCGCTGACGCCCTACTCGGGCGGGGACGCGCCCGCGCTTTCGCGCATGGGCGGTGCCGAGTGGCAAAAGACGCGGGCCAAGGCGCGCGCGGCGGCGTACCTGGTCGCCCAGGAACTCGTCGATCTCTACCGATTGCGATCAGTCGCGCTCGGTCACGCGTTCGCTCCCGACACGTCGTGGCAACGAGAGATGGAAGAACTCTTTCCCTACACCCTCACCGCCGATCAGGCCCAGGCGATCGAGGACGTGAAGGCCGACATGGAGCGGCCTCGCCCGATGGACCGCCTGGTCTGTGCGGACGTCGGCTTTGGCAAGACCGAGATCGCCGTTCGCGCGATCTTCAAGGCCGTGCAGGACAACAAGCAGGCCGCCATCTTGGTGCCCACGACGTTGCTCGCCAGCCAGCACTTCGCGACCCTCACGGACCGTTTCGCTGGATTCCCGGTGCGCGTCGCCATGCTCAGTCGCTTCGTCGACGACGCCGATGCGCGCGCGACGCTGCGTGGACTCCATGAGGGGACAGTCGACGTGGTCGTCGGTACGCATCGCCTGCTCTCCGAGAACGTCGCGTTCAAAGACCTCGGACTCTTGGTCGTCGACGAGGAGCAGCGTTTCGGCGTCACCCACAAAGAAGCGATCAAGGCGCGATCGGTGGGCGTGGACGTGCTGACACTGAGCGCGAGTCCGATTCCTCGAACCCTCG
>JADGOK010000268.1 GCA_017882985.1 Acidimicrobiales bacterium | reverse complement strand
CGCATCACCGAGGACCTGCCCGGCGGCGGAGAGAACCGCGAGGGACAACGCCAGATGGTGCGCTCCGTGGCGGCCGCGTTCTCACGACGCCAGCACACGGTGATCGAGGCCGGAACCGGCATCGGCAAGTCGCTCGCGTACCTGGTGCCCGCCGCGATGTCGGGACAGCGCGTCGTTGTTGCGACGGCCACGAAGAATCTCCAAGATCAACTCGCCACCAAGGACGCCCCGACCGTGGCGCAGCACGTGCGCGGCGTGAGGGTCGCGGTCTTGAAGGGCAAGAGCAACTACCTCTGTCGCAATCGGGCCCAGAGCGTCGGCGGCGACGGTCAGATGAGTTTTGACGACGGCTCCGAAGTGCCGCGCGGCGTCGCCGACCAGATGCGGCGCATCCTTCGCTGGGCGAACGAGACCGAGACCGGCGACCGGGACGAACTGTCCTTCGAGATCGACAACCGTGCGTGGCGCGGACTCTCGGTGACGCCCCAGGAGTGTCTCGGTCGGGTCCAGTGTCCCCAGGGCCAGAACTGCTTCGCCGAACTCGCCAAGGACCGGGCCGCGGAGAGTTCACTGCTCATCGTGAACACCCACCTCTACGCCGCGCACCTGGCGTCGGGATCGATGTTGCTGCCCTCGCACGAGTTCGTCGTCTTTGACGAGGCGCACGAGGTCCTGGACATCTTCGCGTCGCTGCTCGGCACGTCGCTCAACGCGTCGCGGTTGCGCGCGTTGTCCGGTGTCGCCCGTTCGCTCCTCGCCAGCGAGCATCTCGAGAGGTCGAGCGAGCTGGCGAGCGTGGCGGACCGCCTCGCCGCGTCGCTCCAGCGCCAATTCGATGACAACGAGCTGACGGGCCTCAACGAGGAGTGCGCGCAAGAACTCGGGCGCGTCAATGAACTGGTAACCCAGATCATCGAGGCGCTGCGCGCTTTCGAAACGACCGGCGCCGACAGCGAGGCGAGGAAGATTCGCGCACTCGGTCCGGCGATTCACCTCGGCAACGACCTGGAACGCGTCGCCAAGGTGCGCGACGGCGAGTTGCTCTTTCTCACCCGGCGCGATCGAGAGGTCGATATCGAGATCAACCTCGTCGACGTCGGTCCTCGGTTACAGGACGATCTCTGGGGCGCGGTCACCGCGGTGCTGACGAGTGCCACCATTCCCGACACACTCCCGAAGAGTCTCGGACTCGAGGGCGACTGCGTGGTCGAGCACTTCGCCAGTCCCTTCGACTACCAGTCCCACGCCCTGCTCTACGTGCCGGACAATTTTCCCGAGCGAAAGGGCGCGGACGCCGAAGCGGCGATCATCGACGAACTGGTCGAGCTCATCACCGCCGCCGGTGGACGCACGCTGGCGCTCTTCACCAATCGTTCGGTGATGAACCGCGTGGCCGAGGCGGTGGCTCCGCGACTCGACACCGAGGTCCTCGTTCAGGGCACCCTTTCACGCCAGCGCATCATCGAAGAGTTCCGCGCCAGTGACGAAGCGAGCCTTTTCGCGGTCACCAGCTTCTGGCAGGGCATCGACGTGCCGGGCCACTCGCTGAGTCTGGTGACGATCGACCGATTGCCGTTCGCCGTGCCCAACGATCCCCTCGCCGAAGCGCGTCGGAGCCGCTCCGAGAGGCCCTTCTACGAGGTCGACCTCCCGCGCGCCGCGATGCTGCTCGCCCAGGGCGTCGGCCGGTTGATCCGCACCAACACCGACCGCGGAGTCGTCGCGGTGCTCGACACCAGACTCGCCGAATCGAGTTACCGGTCGTCACTCTTTCGAAAACTCCCGCCGATGAAGCGAACTCGCGACAAGGCGGTCGTTCACGCCTTTTTGCGCGACCTGCGGGGCTAAACGCTGCTGCAAGCCCGATCTGGGTCGTCGATAGACGAGCCAGCGTCGATTCCACCATCGGGAATTCCCTTATACTAGTATTTCACTAGATAATATGGCTATAACGAAAATGGGCTCCGTTGCATATTGATATCTATCTCGTCCTCGGCAGTGCCGTCGTCGGTTTGCTCGTCGGAATGACGGGCATGGGCGGCGGTGCCCTGATGACGCCGATGCTCGTCCTCGTCTTCGGCGTCGCGCCCTCGGCGGCGATCTCCTCGGACCTCGTGGCGGCACTCTTCATGAAGCCCGCCGGCGTCGCGATCCACTGGCAGCAAAAGACCGTCCAGACCAATATCGTGAAACTCCTCTGTTACGGCTCGGTGCCGGCCGCCTTCGCGGGCACCTTCGCGATGCACCTGATGGGCCAGAGCGTCGACGCCGAACGCACCTTGCAGGTGCTGCTCGGACTCGCGCTCGTACTCGGCGCCAGCGCCATGATCTTTCGGGGCCTCCTGCTCAAGCAACGAAAGGCGACGACCGACGTGCTCGCCGTGCGCAAGTGGCCGACGATCCTCGTGGGCGTCGTCGGCGGCTTCATGGTCGGGCTGACCTCGGTGGGAGCGGGCTCGCTCATCCTGGTGCTGTTGCTCGCGCTCTACCCCGCGATTCGCACCGATCAGTTGGTCGGCACGGACCTCGCCCAATCGGTGCCGCTGACCCTCGGGGCGACCGCCGGGACACTCCTCTTTGGACACGTCGCCTTCGCCCTGACGACGTCGATCATCATCGGCAGCGTGCCCATGGTGATCGTCGGATCACTGATCTCCTCACGCAGCTCGAATCATCTGATCCGTCCCATCATCACCGGCGTCGTGATGTTGAGCGGACTCAAGTACCTGGGTCTGCCCACGACCGAACTCGGCATCGCCGTGTTGCCCGTGATGCTCATCGTGGTAGCGATCGTCCTTCG
>JADGOK010000267.1 GCA_017882985.1 Acidimicrobiales bacterium | reverse complement strand
GACACGCCAACGCCGTTGGTCGCGCTACTGGAAAAGCGAAACTGTGCGTGGGACGGGGCGCTGTAACGGTAACGGGCTAGCCGCGACCGCAGTTCGGCTTTTTGCCGTGGTTGGCCTTCTTTTTTGCGCGTAGTTTGCGCTTATTCGTCCGCTTCGACATAGGTGACAATGTTACTAGGTAGAAGGCCGGTCGAGCCAAACGGGAGACAATCGTGGAAGTCCTTGGGTACAACGAAGTCGTCTTCGGCGAACTGGTCGTCGTCGCGACCCCGATCGGCAATCTGGGCGATATCTCGCGACGGGCTCTCGAACTGCTGACCAGTGCGGACGCTGTCTACTGCGAGGACACCCGACACTCGAGGACGCTCTTCAGCGCCCACGGCATTCCCGTGAAGGGTCGCCTGCACTCGCTGCACGAGCACAACGAGGTCTCCCAGTGCGAGGACATCGTCACGCGGGTGCGCGACGGACAGGTCGTGGTGTTGATCAGTGACGCCGGCACGCCGGGAATCAGCGACCCGGGCAGCCGGGTGGTCGCCGCCGTCGCCGAGGCCGGGCTGCGCGTGACGACCGCGCCGGGACCGGCCGCGGTGATCGCGGCGCTGACGATAAGTGGCCTGGCGACGGATCGCTTCGTCATGGAGGGCTTCGTTGGACGAAAAGTGGGCGAGCGCGAGCTGCTCTATCGCCAGTGGGCGAACGAACCACGGACCATTGTCTTCTACGAATCACCCCAACGCGTGGCGACCACGCTTCGTGAATTGACCGCGCACTTCGCCGATCGTCGCGTCGCGGTCGTGCGCGAGATCACCAAGCTGCACGAAGAGGTCGTGCGCGGCACGGTGCGCGACGTCGCCGAGATCTTTGGCGCTCGCGACGTGATGGGCGAGATCGTGGTGGTCCTCGCCGGCGCACCGGCGGCGCGGGTCGTCGATGACGCAACGGTGCGCGCGGCCCTCGTCGATCAAATGGCGAGTGGTCTGAGCGTGCGTGACGCGGTCTCCTACGTCGCCGACACCCTGGGGGTCGCGCACCGCGCGGCGTACCAACTCGCGCTCCAGCTGCGGGCGGGCGAAGGTTCGTAGGAAAGTAACCTTTCCCAATGCGTCGCTTCTACATCACCACTCCCATCTACTACGCGAACGACGCTCCCCACGTCGGAAGCGCCTACACGACGGTGAACGCGGACGCGCTGGCTCGGTGGCACCGACTACTGGGCGACGAGACCAAGTTCCTCACCGGCGTCGACGAACACGGTCAGAAAGTCGCCGACGCGGCGGAGAAGAGCGGCTTCTCACCCCACGATTGGACCGAGCGGATGTCGGCGCGCTTCCTCGAAGCCTGGGACGCGCTCGGCATTCAGTACGACGACTTCATCCGTACGACCGAGCCCCGCCACCACGAAAGCGTCCAGAAGTTCCTCGGGACGATCTACGACAACGGCTACATCTACAAAGACGTGTACCAGGGTCTCTACTGCGTCAGTTGCGAGGACTACTACACGATCGAGTCGAGCGATCAGGGCCGGTGTCCGATCCACGGCTCGGATTTGACCGAGATGGAAGAGGAGAACTGGTTCTTCAAGCTCAGTGCGTTCGAGGACCGACTGATCGAGTACTTCGACGCCCACCCGGACTTTGTCACGCCCGAGACCAAGCGCAACGAGGCGTATTCGTTTCTCAAGAGCGGCCTCAAGGACATTTCGATCACCCGTACGTCGATCTCCTGGGGCGTGCCCGTCCCCTGGGACGAGCGGCACGTGTTCTACGTCTGGTACGACGCGCTGATCAACTACCTCACCGCCATTGGCTACGGCCGCGACGACGACGAGGTCGAGAAGTGGTGGCCGAGCTCACATCACCTGATCGGCAAGGAGATCATCCGCTTCCACTGCGTCTGGTGGCCAGCGATGTGCATGGCGGCCGGTCTGGAACCCCCGTCGCACGTGCACGTGGGCGGGTGGTTGCTCATCGGCGGCCAGAAACTCGGAAAGACCATGGCCGCCAACGGTGGTCTCAAGCTCACTGACATCGCACCAATCACGCTCATCGAAGAGTTCGGCGTCGATCCCTTGCGCTACTACCTGCTGCGCGAGACGGCGCTCGGCAATGACGGCGAGTTCTCGCTCGAAGGGATCCTCGCGCGTTACAACACCGATCTCGCGAACAACCTCGGCAACCTGGTCGCGCGCGTGACGACCGTGGTGAACTCCAAGTGCGCCGGTGTCGGACCGGCGCCGCAACTCGAATCAACTCTTCGCGCCGACGCCGAAACCGCGATCAGCGAATCGGCCGCGGCGTGGCAACGATTCGCGCCGCAGAGTGCGCTCGAAGCGACGTGGCGCCTAATCGGGTCGACCAACGCGTATCTCGAACAGCACGCCCCGTGGAAGATGGAGTCCGGCGCCGCGCTCGACGCGGTCATGGGCGACGCGCTCGAGGCGATTCGACTCGTCGCCATCCTCAGCTCACCGGCGATGCCCGGCGTGTGCGACGAGATCTGGCGGCGCATCGGCCTCGACGGTTCTCCCGCCGATCAGATCCTCGAGAAGAGCGCCGTCTGGGGTCGTTACCCCGGTGGGCGAACCGTGGTGAAAGGTGATCCGCTCTTTCCGCGAATGAAGAGCGACGCGTGACGCGCTGGACCGACGCGCACTGTCACCTCCAGGATCAATTCCTCTCGGGCGACACCCAAGTCGCCGCGGACGCCCTCGCGACACTCGAACGGGCATTTCACGCGGGTGTTGACCGGGTCGTCGTGGTCGGTACCGACGCGACGACGTCGCGCGAGGCGCTCGCTCTCACGGC
>JADGOK010000266.1 GCA_017882985.1 Acidimicrobiales bacterium | reverse complement strand
CGAAGAGCGGTCTGCTGCGCTGGAACGATGTCGATCCGTCGATCGTGCGCTACCACGTGCTCGCGCAGTGGATTATCGACGTCCAGATGACCGACCTCTCGTCGAAGCTCGCCCAACGCGGTCAGACCCTGGAACTGGACGTACCGGTCGGCGTGCACCCCTTCGGCTACGACGTGTGGCGCAACCCCGAACAGTACGTGACCACGATGTCGATCGGAGCGCCACCCGATGAGCTCACGATCGAGGGCCAGACCTGGGGATCGCCACCGCCGCACCCCGAGAACTGCCGCAACGACGCGCACGCCATGTTTCGTGAGGCACTGCGCTTCCACATGCGCGTCGCGGGGGTCGTGCGCATCGACCACGTCATGGGCCTCCAACGACTCTTCTGGGTCCCCCAGGGCGCGGCGGCGGACGCCGGTGTCTACGTGTCGATGCCGTTCAAGGAACTGTTGGCCATTGTCGCGGTTGAGGCACAGCGACTCGGAGTCGACATCGTTGGTGAAGACCTGGGTACCGTCGAACCCGATCTGCGCCAGGCAATGCGTCGCGACGGGCTGCGGCGCACCTACGTGGCGCAGTTCGCCATCGGACCCGAGAAGTTGGACGACGTGCCGGCCGGTTCGGTCGCGTCATTCGCCACCCACGACACCGCCACCTTCGCCGGTTGGTGGAGCGGCTCGGATATCGACGAGCGCGAGAATCTCGGACTGCTCGACGCGTTGGTGGCCGAAAGTTCGCGCGACGAACGTGACGTGCTGCGTCGCCGACTCGCGCACGCGCTCGAGTGCGAACCTGACGATGAACCCGGCGACGTGCTCGCCGCCCTGCACGCGTGGCTCGGCGAGAGTGACGCGGGTCTCGTCATGGTCCAACTCGACGACCTGTTAGGAGAGCCCTCGGCCGTCAACATCCCGGGCACCTTGCACGAGCGCGCGAACTGGAGTCGACGCGCGGCGAACAGCCTCGAGGAACTCGCGTCGTCGACGACGCTCGCGCGCACCCTCGAACCATTGCGGGCTTCACGTGGGTACGCGAAGGGTCAGGTCGGCGCTCCCTCGGCGACGCTGCTCACGGCCAAGGACCTGTACCTACTCAACGAAGGTCGGCACTTTCGCCTCTACCAACACCTCGGTTGTCATCCGATGATCGCTGACGGCGTTGAGGGCTGCTACTTCGCGCTCTGGGCGCCCAACGCCGACCGGGTCTCGGTGGTGGGCGACTTCAACGGCTGGGACGGCACGAAGGACCCACTGTCGCCGCGCGAGAATTCCGGTGTCTGGGAGGGCTTCGTTGCGGGCGTCGCGGAACAGGCGCGCTACAAGTACCGACTGCACTCTCGACTGGGTGGTGACGACTTCGACAAGGCCGACCCCCTGGGCCGCTACTTCGAGGTGCCGTCGCGCACCGCGACGAGAGTGTGGCAGTCGAGCCACGACTGGGGCGACGACGAATGGATGCAACGCCGCGCCGGCGTCGACCCGAGGCAGCGACCGGTGTCGGTCTACGAGGTGCACCTCGGCTCGTGGCGCCGTGTTCCCGAAGACGGCAACCGTTCGCTCACCTACCGCGAAAGCGCGCCGTTGCTCGCCCAGTACGCCCTCGACATGGGCTTCACGCACGTGCAGTTGCTGCCGGTGATGGAGCATCCCTTCTACGGATCGTGGGGTTATCAGACCACGGGCTACTTCGCGCCGACCTCGCGCATGGGCACCCCCGACGACTTCAAGTACCTGGTCGATCACCTGCACCAGCACGGGATCGGTGTGCTGCTCGACTGGGTTCCTTCGCACTTTCCCGCCGACGCATTCGCCCTGGCCCGATTTGACGGCACGCACCTCTACGAACACGCCGACGTGCGCCAGCGCGTGCACCCGGACTGGCAGAGTTGGACCTTCAACTACGGGCGCAACGAGGTGCGCAGTTTCCTCATCTCGAGCGCCTGTTTCTGGCTCGACGAGTTCCACGCCGACGGCCTGCGACTCGACGCGGTCGCGTCGATGTTGTATCTCGATTACTCGCGCGCGGCCGGTGAATGGGTGCCCAACCGTCACGGCGGGCGCGAAGATCTTGACGCGGTCGAATTCCTTCGCCAGTGCAACGACGAGGCGACGCAGTCGTTCCCCGGCGTCATGATGATCGCCGAGGAGTCGACCTCGTGGCCGGCGGTGACCGGGAGCACCGAACACGGCGGTCTCGGCTTCACCTTCAAGTGGGACCTCGGATGGATGCACGACACGCTGGACTACCTCTCGCGCGACGCCGTTCACCGCCGCTTCCACCAGGGTGAGCTGACCTTTCGGGCCATCTACGCCGCCAACGAGCACTTCATGCTCCCGCTCAGCCACGACGAGGTGGTCCACGGCAAGGGATCGGTGCTCGCGCGCATGCCCGGCGACTCGTGGCAACAGCGCGCGAACTTGCGCTTGCTATTCGGTTACCAGTTCACGCTGCCCGGCAAGAAACTGCTCTTCATGGGCGACGAGTTCGCCCAGTCGCGAGAGTGGGACCACGAGAACTCCCTCGACTGGCATCTGCTCGACAGTGACGTGCACCGCGGCGTCGCACGATGGGTACGTCGGCTCAACGACCTCTACCGTGGCGACGCGGCACTGTGGCGCGACGACGCGATTGGCGACGACTTCAGCTGGGTGGCGTGCGACGACGAGGAGCAGAGTGTGCTCATCTGGCAGCGGGGCCCGAGCGACGGGCAGCTGATGATGATCGCCAATTTCACTCCCGTGCCACGCGAGTACTACGACGTCGCGGTCTCGTCGTCGTCGAACTGGACCGTGCTGGCCAACAGCGACGACG